>JAHCJW010000239.1 GCA_026126125.1 Devosia sp. | reverse complement strand
TGATCAATTCGCTCCCCTCCTTCGACCGCCAGGCGCGGTTCATAAAGACCGCCCATCAGGAGGCATTGCCATGAGCAAGCTTCTCGAGGTCACGGGTGCCGACGTCGTTTATCAGCTCGGCCTCAACAAGACCAAGACAGCCCTGCGCGATGTGTCGCTCGCCGTCGGCGGCGAACGCCCGTCGATCACCGCAGTGGTCGGCGAAAGCGGCAGCGGCAAGTCCACACTAATCCGGCTGCTGCTGGGACTGCAGCCCCCATCGCGCGGCAGCGTGCGCTATGATGGCGCCGAGGTGGCCCGGCTCGGCAGTGCCGGCCAGCGCACCTTTCGGCGCGAAGTGCAGGCCATCTTCCAGGATCCGTTCTCAGTCTATAACCCCTTCTACCGCGTCGACCACGCCTTGATGACGCCCATGCGGGCCTTCGGGCTCATCAAATCGCGCGAGGAAGGCTATGCCCGGATCGAAGCAACGCTGCAGCGGGTCGGGCTCAAGCCTTCGGAAACCCTTGGCAAGTATCCCCACCAGCTATCGGGCGGCCAACGCCAGCGCGTGATGATCGCCCGCGCATTGCTGCTCGACCCGCAGATCATCCTGGCGGACGAACCGGTTTCGATGGTCGATGCTTCGCTGCGGTCCACAATTCTGGAAATCCTGTTCAGCCTCAATCGCGACCTCGGCATTTCGCTGATCTACGTGACCCACGACCTGGCGACCGCCTATCAGGTGGCCGACACGATTGTGGTGCTGCATGGTGGGCACATCCTGGAAGTGGGCGACCCCGACGCAGTCATCCACAATCCGCAGCACCCCTATACGCAGGCGCTGATCGACGCTGTGCCGTCGCCGGATCCGGATCGGGACTGGAACCTGGAGGCCGAACCGCCTTCGCCCTCCGCCTTCCTGCCCACGGGGCCTGTCGGGCTTTACCACACCGAACCGCTGCGCGCCGTCGCGCTGCCCCTTCGTCCGGGCGAGACGCCCACGACGGCGGCGGCCGTGCAGATGGCTGTCATGGCCGCGCGCCCACCTTTTCAACTCCATCCAAAGCAATAAGCGCGCAGGCGCAGAGAGGATTATTATGACTGGTTTCAACGGCCTTGGCATGCATCTGGGCAATCTGTCCCGGCTGTCGAATGCAAAGACCCGGTCGATCTGTGCCGAGAATTTCAATGGCGAAAAGGGCGGCGCCTGCATGGCGACCGAGGGGACCGGAGCCAACGCGGCGCGCGACCTCGGCAAGGGCTGGAAAATCTCGCCCTCGATCCGCATCGAGCCCGGCGAGACCCGCACCATTGCCGACATCGAAGGCCCGGGGGCGATCCAGCATATCTGGATGACACCCACGGGAAACTGGCGCTTCACCATCCTGCGCATCTACTGGGATGGCACCGACAGTCCGTCCGTCGAATGCCCGGTCGGCGACTTCTTCGGCTCGGGCTGGGGCGAGTTTGCCCAGATGTCGGCCCTGCCGATCTGCGTCAATCCGGGCAGCGCCTTCAATTCCTACTGGGAGATGCCGTTCCGCAAGCGGGCGCGCATCACCATGACCAATATCGCCGAAGAGCAGATGACGCTCTACTACCAGATCAACTACACGCTAACCGAGGTTCCCGACGACTGCGCCTATTTCCACGCCCACTTTCGCCGGACCAACCCCATTCCCTACAAGACGGACTACACCGTCATCGACGGCATCAAGGGCAAGGGCCATTTTGTCGGGCTGTATATGGCCTGGGGCCAGAACAACAATGGCTGGTGGGGCGAGGGCGAGGTCAAGTTCTTCATGGACGGCGACAGCGAGTATCCTACCATCGCCTCGACCGGCCTCGAGGACTACTTCTGCGGCTCCTACAATTTCGACCCCACGCCCAAACATGACAAGGAATACGTCACCTACACGACCCCATATGCCGGCTTTCACCAGGTGGTTCGCCCGGCATCGGACTACAAGACGCAATTCCGTATGGGCATGTATCGCTTCCACGTCATGGACCCCATCCGCTTCGACAGCGACCTCAAAGTCACGGTGCAAGCACTTGGCTGGGGCTATAATGGCCGCTGGCTGCCCATGCAGGACGACGTTGCCTCTGTCGCCTATTGGTACCAGACCCTGCCCGCGCCGACGCTGCAGCCCTTACCAGACCGTGAGTTCCTCCTCATCGTCTGACCGCGCCCTCCGCAACGTCGGCAAATCGGCGCTACGGGGCTGCCCTCCCGACAGTCCCGACCTCGGAGCCCGCCACACCGGCGGCTCCTTTCATTTCCTGCCCGGAGACCAACATCGTGGAGCCGTATCGTCCAAGACTGCATTTCTCGCCTTTGCATGGCTGGATGAATGACCCCAATGGGCTCATCAAGGTCGATGGCGCCTATCATCTGTTTTTCCAGCATGATCCGGACAGCATTACCCACGGCCCCATGCATTGGGGCCATGCCCGCAGCACCGACCTGGTCAGCTGGGAAGAGCTGCCTGTGGCGCTCTATCCGACCGAGTTGGGAACCTGTTTTTCCGGCAGTGCTGTCGAGACAGCAGACGGCGAGCTCAAGCTGATTTACACCGCCCATCGCCGCATCGATGACGAGGACTATCAGGTCCAGTGCCTTGTCCACGCCAACCGGTCCCTCTCCACCTACCGTCACGACGAGAAAAACCCGGTGCTCGACAATCCCGGGCTGCCCTGCTTCCGCGATCCCAAGGTGATCTGGCACGCGCCCAGCCAGCGCTGGATCATGGTTGTTACGCACGGCCAGTCTATTGGCTTCTATTCATCGCCCGACCTGTCGGAGTGGACGCATGAAAGCGATTTCGGCGTTGGCCATGGCCGCCACAGTGATGGCCCTTGGGAATGCCCGGACCTGTTCCCCATGACCGGACCGGACGGCGCCGAACACTGGATCCTGCTGGTCGGCGTCGGGTCTGGCGGCTTCGCCGCCGGATCGGGCACGCAATACTTTGTCGGCCAGTTCAACGGCAGGGCTTTCATCAACGGCAACCGGCCGGGCACCACGCTCTGGCTGGACTACGGCAGGGACTTCTACGCAGCCCAGACTTTCTTCGATCGGGAGGGCGCTGATCCAATCGTTCTCGGCTGGGCAAGCAACTGGCAATATGCCCGCAGCACCCCGACAGAGGCCTTCCGGGGCGTCATGTCGTTGCCGCGAACCTTATCGCTGGTCGAGGCACGCCAAGGCCTGCGGCTTACTCAGTCGCTTCCGGCTGCGGTTTCCGCCGCGCTAAACGCCTCGACCGAGCCCGGTGTCTATCGACGAAAAATGGAACTGCCCCTCGCTATCGGTCAGTCGATGGACATCGCGCTTTTCGCGGAGCACGAGCCCCAATTCAGGATTACCCGCACGGCCACTGACGAGGCAACCATCCTTGTGATCCGCAGCCAGACGCCGGCCATGCCAGCCTTCGGCCACAATTACGGCGTGCCAGCCTCATTTCCCAAGGCAGGCCCGCTGCTGTTGGACATTCATGTCGATCGCGGCGTCGTCGAACTGGCCACTGGTGATGGTCTAATCTGGATCACGCAGCTGTTTTACCCCCACCGTCCGGAGAGCGTGACTTGATGGGATTGAGCTAAATCGCATGAATCATATG
>JAHCJW010000238.1 GCA_026126125.1 Devosia sp. | reverse complement strand
AAAAACAAAGAGCCATGATCCTGGCTGTTGTTCTTGCCGCCCCCCTCCCTGCCCTCCCCTCAAGGGGGAGGGTGACATCGCGGGTGGGCAGGCATCGTGCCGATAAAGGCATTGAAAGACAGGGCGCCCGACTCAGCCATGGCCCTGCCACGATCGCGTGCAATAGAGGCGCGAATTATTCCCCGTTGTTCACAGAGTTAACCGGTGGCGAGGACGGTATTAACCCTTGGCCCGTTAGGTCGAGACTCTGGCCACCCCTGCGTGGTTAAGAAAGGTTAACATACTTCCGAGGACCCAGATGGCTGAGATCGCGCGGCTGCACCCGGCCGAAGACAAGTCTTTCCGTGTCGCGCCCCACAACGTGGAAGCGGAACAGGCCCTTTTGGGCGCCATCCTGATCAACAACGAAGCGTTTTACCGGGTGGCCGATTTCCTCGAGCCCGAGCATTTCTACGAGCCGGTGCACCGCAATATCTACGAGATCACCGGCAAGATCATCCGCGCCGGCAAATCGGCCGACCCGACGACGATCAAGACCCACCTGCCCGACCAGTTGCTGCCGGAAATGACCATGGCGCAATATCTGGCGCGGCTGGCGGCGGAAGCGACCACCGTCATCAACGCCTCGGACTATGGCCAGGCGATCTATGACCTCGCCATTCGGCGCAATCTGATTCTGGTCGGCGAGGAGATGGTTTCGGTCGCCTATGATTCGGACGTCGAGATGACGCCGAACAAGCAGATCGAAAAGGTTGAGGGCGAGCTGTTCCAGCTGGCGGAAAAGGGCCGCTACGATGGCGGCTTTCTCAGCTTCGGCACCGCGCTCAATGCCTCGATCCGCATGGCGGGCGAAGCCTTTCAGCGCGACGGGGGATTGTCGGGCGTCGCCACGGCGCTGCACGACCTCGACCGGCAGATGGGCGGCCTGCAGCGCTCCGACCTGATCGTGCTGGCCGGGCGCCCGGCCATGGGCAAGACCTCGCTGGTGACCAATATCGCCTATAATGTCGCCAAGGCCTGGCGCGGCGAGGTGACGCCGGACGGGCACAACAAGACCGTCGATGGCGGCGTGGTCGGGTTTTTCAGCCTCGAAATGAGTTCGGAACAATTGGCCACCCGTATCCTGGCCGAGCAGGCGGAGGTGTCGTCTTCCGACATTCGCCGCGGACGCATTCACGACAGCCAGTTTTCAAAACTGGTCGATGTGTCGAACATGATGAGCAAGGTGCCGCTCTATATCGACGATACCGGCGGCCTGAGCGTGGCGCAGCTGGCGGCGCGGGCGCGGCGGCTCAAGCGGCAGAAGGGGCTCGACCTCTTGATCGTCGACTATCTGCAACTGCTTTCGGGCTCGACCAAGGCCTCGAGCCAGAACCGCGTGCAGGAGCTGACCGAAATCACCACGACGCTCAAGGCGCTGGCCAAGGAGCTGGAAGTGCCGGTGATCGCGCTCAGCCAGCTCTCCCGACAGGTCGAGGCCCGCGACGACAAGCATCCGCAACTGGCGGATTTGCGCGAATCGGGTTCTATCGAGCAGGACGCCGACGTGGTGCTGTTCGTTTATCGCGAAGAGTACTATCTCAAGAACAAGGAGCCCAAGGAGGGCACGCCAGAACACATTGCCTGGCAGGGAGAAATGGAACAGGTGCACGGCAAGGCCGAAGTCATCATCGCCAAGCAGCGTCACGGCCCCACCGGAACCGTGCAGTTGAGCTTCGAGGCGCAATTTACCCGGTTCGGCAATCTGGCCAGGGCAGACTATCTGCCGGAACGCATGGAATAGGAATGACGCTGACCTCTGGGCTGGGTGGCCAGTTGACCATCGATCTGGGCGCGCTGGCCCGCAACTGGCGCGCGCTCGACAAGGTGAGCGCGGGCGCCTTGACCGCCGCCGTGGTCAAGGCCGATGCCTATGGCACCGGCATCGAAATGGCCAGCAAGGCGCTCTATGCCGCCGGCGCGCGCTTTTTCTTCGTCGCCACGCCCGATGAGGGCATCGCGGTGCGCACCGCCCTGCCCGATGCGCATATCTTCGTGCTCGGCGGGCTCTATCCGGGCGCGGCCAATCTCTATATCCGGCAGAATTTGATGCCGGTCATCGCCTCGATGGAAATGCTGGAAGAATGGCTGGGCAAATGCGTCGAGCGCAACGAGGCCTATCCCAGCGCCTTTCATTTCGACACCGGCATGAACCGGCTCGGCTTCCGGCTCAACGAGGCGGTGCTGGTGCGCGAGCGCATCGAGCGGCTGGGCTATGCGCCGCAAATGGTGATGAGCCATCTCGCCTGCGCCGATGTGCCCAACCATGAAAAAAACCGCACGCAGCTGGCGCTGTTCGGCTCGGTGATGAACCAGTTTCCCGGCATTCCCGCCTCGCTGGCCAATTCGGCCGGCATGATGACGGGCCGCGACTATCACTTCCAGATGGTGCGACCCGGTATCGCCCTTTATGGCGGGCGGGCGGTCAGCGGGCGCCGGAACCCGATGGCCAATGTGGTGACGCTGCATGTGCCGGTCTTGCAGGTGAAAGAGGGGCGCACCGGGGAATCGGTGGGCTATGGCGCCGCATATTCGCTATCGCGCGACAGCCGGCTGGCCATTCTGGGCCATGGCTATGCGGACGGGTTCTTCCGCTCGCTTTCGGCGACCAACCAGCGGCCGGGCGGCAAGGTCTATCTGCGCGGAAAACTCTGCCCGGTGGTCGGGCGGATCTCGATGGACCTGACCATTGTCGACATCACCGAGCTGGGGCCGAACCTGCCCAAGCCGGGCGAAGGCGCCGAAGTGATCGGGCCCAATGTCAGTGTCGACGAGCAGGCCGACGCAGCGGGCACTATCGGCTATGAATTGCTGACCGCGCTCAAGGGGCGCTATTCGCGCAATTATGTCGGGGACGGCTATCTGCCCGAGTAATCGGGGCCGAGCGTGGGGTTCCCCCCTCCCTGCCCTCCCCGCAAGGGGGAGGGTGAAGCAGAGCGTGGGTCCGAAAGGATCTTAAAGCGCGTCGCGGTTCTTTCAGATCCACTCCCTGCGCTTTAGCTCTTTGTTTTTAGGCATGGCGGCGCTCGATACGGGTACTTCCCCCGCAAAAAGTTCTCTATTTGTTCTTGATCAGCACCCCCGGCCCTGCTAGCGTCGGGGACGATTTTCGCGCGCAGGATAGATCCATTGGCCAAGATCCGAACCTCCTTCGTGTGCCAGTCCTGCGGCGCGGCGACCACGCGCTGGCAGGGGCGATGCGACGCCTGTGGCGAATGGAACTCGATCGTCGAGGAAATCGTCGATAGCGGGGTCGGCGCCGGACCCAAGGCAGCAAAGTCCAATGGCCGGCCGGCCAATCTGGTGCCGCTGGCAGGCGAGACCGAGAGCGCCGCCCGGGTGGTGACGGGCATGGCCGAACTCGACCGGGTGACCGGGGGCGGCTTCGTCAAGGGCTCGGCATTGCTGGTGGGCGGCGATCCGGGGATCGGCAAATCGACGCTGCTGTTGCAGTCGGCGGCAGCGCTGACGGCGCAGGGCAAGCGGGTCATCTATGTCTCGGGCGAAGAAGCGGTGGCGCAGGTGCGCCTGCGGGCGCAGCGGCTGGGCCTCGGGGATGCCGGGGTGTTGCTGGCGGCGGAGACCAATGTCGAGATCATTCTCGCCACGCTCGAAAGCGGACCGCCGCCCGAT
>JAHCJW010000237.1 GCA_026126125.1 Devosia sp. | reverse complement strand
AAGGCACTTTCAAGGACTTCCCGGTCAGCCGCGAAGAAGCCGAGGATATGATCATGCAGGCCCGTATCAAGGCCGGCTGGATCAGCGCCGAAGACCTGCCCCAGCCCGAAGACGGCGAAGGCTATGCCGAGGAGGAGGCGGTCTAAGGACCGCCTTCCTTGGAGGCATGTCGTGGCCCGGCGCGCTGAAACTATAAGAATGTGTGCCCTCACCCGGCTGGAAAAGCCGGTGGAGGATCTCATTCGCTTCGTGCTCGGGCCCGATGACGTCATCGTGCCCGATACCGATGCCCGTGCCGAAGGGCGCGGCGTCTGGATCAGCCTCAGCCAGGCCAGCGTGGCCGAGGCGGTCAAGAAAAAGGCCTTCGCGAGGAGCCTCAAGCAGCAGGTCGAGGTTCCGCCCGATCTCGCCCAATTGACCGCCTTGCGGCTCGAGCAGAGACTGGCTTCGGCCCTGGGCATGGCCCGCAAGGCCGGCCAGTTCACCTCCGGCGCCACCAAGGTGCGCGGCGCCATCGAGGCCAACCAGATCCTGGCGCTGTTCACCGCGACCGACGCGGCCGAGGACGGGCGCAACAAGATGGCGGGGGCGTTGCGCGCCCTCAACTACGCCCGCAAGGACGGCAGTGTTGCCGGCCCGCAAGTGCCGCATTTCGAATTGCTCACATCCGAGCAAATGGGTTTGGCACTTGGACTAGAAAATGTGATACATGCTGCCCTCATGACAGGGGCGGCAGCCCAATCGGCGGTGGAAAAGGCCAGACGGCTGGCCCGATACACCGCCCCTCCGCAGGATGAACACGCCGACCGCGATGCGGTAACCGGTGTGCGTTTGTCCGTGGAACAGGACGAAAGACGATAGGAAGTATGGCTGATAACGACGACAAGCGTTCCGACGATTCCGGCGCCAAGAAGACCCTGACCCTCAAGGGCGGCCCGGGCCTGGGCAATCGCCCCGGCACGTCGCGCGGTCCGTCGCGCTCGACAGTGGTGGTGGAAAAGCGCACCCGCGTGGTCCCCAAGCCCAATGTTCCGAGCGGGGCCGGCGGGCGCCCCGGCGCTCCGGGCGGCCAGAGCGGCCGTCCCGGCCAGGGCCGGCCGATGCAAAACCAGCAGCGTGCACCGCTCGGCCTGTCGGCCGCGGAAGCCGAAGCCCGCCGCCAGGCCCTGGCGCTGGCCGGCGCCCGCATGGCCGAGGACAAGGAGCGTTTCGCCGCCGAGGAAGCGCGCCGCATCGAGGATGACAATCGCCGCCGTCAGGTGCGCGAGGAAGCCGCGCGCCAGGAAGAAGAGCGCCGTCAGGCCGAGGAAGCCCGCCGTGCCGCCGAAGAGGCTGCCGCTCGGGCCGCCGCCCAGGCCCCGGTCGAAACGCCCCGTCAGGCAGCTTCCGAACAGCCGCGCGAATTCGTTCCCGCCAGCCAGCGCAATCCCGGCCCCTCCGCCGTGCGCACGGTTTCGGGTCGTCCCGGCCAGCAGAACCGGCCGCAGCGCGCCGAGCGTCCCACCGGCCGCCCCGAGGGCGAGCGCCCGGCTGGCGCCGGCCGTCCGGGCACCGACAATCGTCGTCCCGCCGGCTCGACCGGTACGCGTCCGGCTGGTGCAACCGGTCGTCCGGGCACCGATAATCGCCGCCCTGCCGGCGCCGGCATGGCCCCGATCGGCAATGTGCCGCCGGCGCCCCCGAGCGAGGCCGATGGCCGCCGCACCCGCACCGGCGCCCCTCAGATCCGCCCGACCACCGAGGCGGAACTGGAAAATGCCCGCCGCGCCTCGCGCGCCCAGCCCGAGCGTCCCTCGCGCCGTGGCGACGACAGCGCCTCGCGCGGCCGCCTGACGCTTTCGAGCGCCACCACCGAGAACGACCGCGATCGCGGCCCCTCGCTGGCGGCGATGAAGCGCCGTCGCGACAAGAAGATGGGCCGCAACCAGCAGGATGCGCCCAAGCTGAGCCGCGAAGTGATCATCCCCGAAGTCATCACGGTGGGCGAACTGGCCAACCGCATGGCCGAGCGGTCCGTCACCGTCATCAAGATGCTGATGCAGCAGGGCCAGATGGCCAAGATCACCGATGTGATCGACGCCGATACCGCCGAGTTGATCGCCAGCGAACTCGGGCACACCGTCAAGCGCGTCTCCGACGCCGACGTGGAAGAGGGCCTGTTCGACATCGCTTCGGACGACAAGGCCGAGGATCTGACCGACCGCGCGCCGGTGGTGACCATCATGGGTCACGTCGACCACGGCAAGACCTCGCTGCTCGACGCCATCCGCGAAGCCAATGTGGTTTCGGGCGAAGCGGGCGGCATCACCCAGCATATCGGCGCCTATCAGGTCGAAAAGCACGGCCAGAAGATCACCTTCCTCGACACCCCGGGCCACGAGGCGTTCACGCAGATGCGGGCGCGCGGCGCGCAGGTGACCGATATCGTCGTGCTGGTCGTGGCCGCCGATGACGGGGTGATGCCGCAGACGGCGGAAGCGATCGCCCATGCGCGCGCCGCCGGCGTGCCGATCATCGTCGCCGTCAACAAGATCGATAAGGCCGACGCCACGCCAGAGCGCGTGTTGCAGGAATTGCTGCAGCACGAGATCATCACCGAGAATTTCGGCGGCGATACGCTGCATGTGGAGGTCTCGGCAACGCAGAAGCTGGGGCTCGATAAGCTGGTCGAGACCATTCTGCTGCAATCGGAATTGCTCGATCTTACCGCTAATCCCGAGCGCTCCGCCGAGGCGGCGGTGGTGGAATCCAAGCTCGACCGCGGGCGCGGCGTCGTCGCCACCGTTCTGGTGCAGCGCGGCACGCTCAAGCGCGGGGATATCGTCGTCGCCGGCGCGCAATGGGGGCGCGTGCGCGCGCTGGCGAACGAGCGCGGCCAGATGGTGCAGCAGGCCGGGCCCTCCGAGCCGGTGGAGATCATGGGCCTTGAGGGCGTGCCCGATCCGGGCGACGTGCTGCAGGTGGTGGAAAGCGAAAATCGCGCACGCGAAATCGCCGATTATCGCCAGCGCAAACGGCGCGAGCGCGCAGCGGCCGGCGCCGGGCGCTCGAACTCGCTCGAACAGATGATGGCCCGGATCAAGGATACCGGCTTCTCCGAGCTGCCGGTGCTGATCAAAGCCGATGTGCAAGGCTCGGCGGAAGCCATCAGCGGCGCGCTGGATAAGCTCGGCACCGATGAAGTGCGCGCGCGCGTGGTACATGGCGGCGTCGGCGCGATCAACGAATCCGATGTGCAGCTGGCGAAAACCTCGGGCGCGGCGGTGATCGGCTTCAATGTGCGCGCTTCCAAGGAAGCGCGCGATCTGGCCGAGCGCGAGGGCGTGGAAATCCGCTATTACGCCATCATCTACGATCTGATCGATGATATTAAAGGCGTGATGTCGGGCCTGTTGGCGCCGATCAACCGGGAAACATTCCTGGGCAATGCCGAAGTGCTGGAGGTGTTTCAGATTTCCAAGGTCGGCAAGGTGGCCGGCTGCCGGGTTACCGAAGGCGTGGTGCGCAAGGGCGCGAAGGTGCGCATCCTGCGCGACAATGTGGTGATCCAGGAAATGGGCGTGCTCACCACCCTGAAGCGCTTCAAGGACGAGGTGAACGAAGTCGTCAATGGCCAGGAATGCGGCATGAGCTTCGGCCCGTTCCAGGACATCAAGAAGGGCGACGTGATCGAGTGCTTCAATGTCGAAGTCGTGCAGCGCACGCTTTGAGGCCGCTATGATGCGCGTGGCGAAAGCGGCTTGCGCCGCGCTGGCGCTGCTGGCGGCGGCGAGCTG
>JAHCJW010000236.1 GCA_026126125.1 Devosia sp. | reverse complement strand
ACGGCCGACCGGCTGATCGCCGCCAGCGCCCCCATCGCCAAGGAAACCCAGATCCATGAAATGGCCATGGAAGGGGATGTGATGAAGATGCGTCAACTGGCCGATGGCATCGTCCTGCCGCCCGGCGAGACCGTCACCCTCAAGCCCGGCGGGCTGCACATCATGTTCATGGGCCTCAACACCAGCCTTGTCGAAGGCGAAATCGTGCCGGTGACGCTGACCTTCGAGAACGCCGGCACCATCACCATCGACATGGCCATCGGCGCGGCGGCGGCCGATACGGCCAAGCAGGGAAGCCACTGACCATGGCTTTTTCGCGCCTGCGCCTCGTGCTGTGGGTGGCGGTAGCGGCGGTGGCGGCGTCCGCCACCGGCCTCTATCTGTTCAACAGCACCCGCCCCACTCTCACTGCCGGCCTCGGGCATGGCGATTATGTTCTTGCCACCGCCACCGGCGAGAGCTTCACCCGCGAAAGCTTCAACGGCGCCCCCTCGGCGCTGTTCTTCGGCTTCACCCATTGCCCGGAAGTGTGCCCGACGAGCCTGGCCGAAATGACCGCCTGGTATGAGGCGCTGGGGGCCGAGGCCAAGGACCTCAAGGCCTATTTCATCACCGTCGACCCCGAACGGGACACGCCCGAGGTGCTGGCCGATTATGTCGGCTGGACCAAGGTGGTCACCGGGCTGACCGGCACGCCGGAGGAGATCGACAAGGCGGTGCGGGCCTGGGCGGTCTATGCGGCAAAGGTGCCGCTCGAGGATGGCGACTACACCATGGACCACACCGCCTCGGTGTTCCTCCTGAACCGCAAGGGTGAATTTGAAGGCACCATCGCCTATCGCGAGGACAGCAACACTGCCCTCGCCAAACTGCGCAAGCTGATCAACCTCTGAGCCCCGGCCTTCCCTTCTCCCCCCGGAGGGGAGAAGGGCGCGCCAATCCCCGCACACCCTTGTCCGGGCAATCGGCAGGGCGCCCGCTTCAGCGCCGCGCCTGGCTCACATAGCCCTCGGCGCTGTCAGGCACTTCCCTGGCCAGCCAGTCGCGGAACAGCCGCAGCTTGCGCGTTTCCCGCCGGCCGGTGGCGGTGGCGAGATAATAGCCGCCCGGACCGCTGAGCGGCCGGGCGAAGGGCCGCACCAGCCGCCCGTCGCTCACCGCATCGGCGCTCATCATATCGGCGGCCAGCAGCATGCCCTGCCCGGAAATGGCGGCATCGAAGGCGAGGGACGCATCCGAATAGACCGGCCCCGAGAGTTTGAGCGCCGGATCGAGCCCGGCCGCCGCCAGCCATAGCGGCCAGTCGAGCATGCTGGCGCTGTCGGCGATCACCGGCAGATGCGCCAGATCGGCGGGATCGGGATAGCGGGCCAGCAATTGGGGCGCACAGACCGGCTGGAAATCCTGGCCACCGATCAGGCGCGCGTCGACCCCGGGCCAATGGCCTTCGCCGAAACGAATACCGCAATCGATATCGGCCCGCGCCAGATCGCGCATGGTGGCGCTGACATCGAGCCGCAATTCGAGGCCGGGATGCAGGGTGTTGAATTTGTGCACCCGCCAGATCAGCCAGCGCGAGGCGAAGATGCTGCCCACCGTGACGTTGAGCACGCCTTCATGCGCGCTCACCAGCCCCGCGACACCATCCTGCAGGGCGGCAAAGCCGGCCGATAATTGCGGCAATATCTGCGCCAGCACCGGCAGCGGCCGCAGGCCTTGCGGCGTGCGGGCGAAAAGTTCGACGCCCAGCCGCTCTTCGGCGCGCCGCAAATGCTGGCTGACCGCGCCCACGGTCACGCCCAGTTCCTCGGCCGCCGGCGCCAGCGCCCCGCGCCGCGCCACGATCTCGATGGCGCGCAGGGCATTGAGGGGAATGGGAAAGGCGTTGCTCATATAGATTTTCTATAATGAGAGACAGAGCTTGTCCATTGCGGCGCCCACCGCATCGGCGCAATATGGCGCCATAACTTTCAAACCTCATTGCTGGAGACAGAAAATGTCAACACTGCGCCGCTGGTGGCGCCGTGCGCAGGACTGGGCCAATGCGCCCACCGGCACGATGCCTTTTACGCCCCAAGCCGACCGCCATGGCGAAACCATGAGCCTGCGCGACTGGTCGGATCTGCCCACCCATCATCCGCGCAGCGAGCGGACGCCGCGCTGAAGCCATAATCGCGGGTTTGATAGGCGGCGCACTCCGCCCATCGCCGCAGGATATCCAATGCCCCGCCTCGCCCTCGCCGCTTTCGTGCTCGCTGCTGGACTGACGTCCGTCTCGGCCCAGGACACCGCCCCCGCGACCATCACCGTCAATCCGAGCGCCACGATCAGCCAATTGCCCAAGGCGGCGCAATTGCTGACCGGGCTCTACGCCACGCTGGCGACGCTCGAACTCTGCGCGGTCGAGGTGCCCGAGCCGGCCACGAGCGGCATGAGCGCCCATCGCCGGCAGATGGAGACGGAATTGCGCATGGACGAAAAGACCAGCACCACCGCCTATGAGCGGGTGCGGGCCGACGTGGAAAAAGCCGGCCTCGACTGTGCCGAAGGCAGTGCCGACCGCCAACAGGCCGACGCCGTCGTCGCCATCTATGCCGGCATCTGAGCGCCATTCGCAGATCGGCGCCGTGCGGCTTTGCCCGCGACCGGCGGCGCGAGGAGGGGCATCAGAGCAAAACGCATGGCCCCCCAACGCCGCACAGGGCCCATGCGTTGCTGTTTACCGCACGGAAACCATCTTTCTTGACCTTGCGGCTTCTGCTATCAGCGCCGCATGACAACGCCGCTTTCCCATATTCGCAACTTCTCCATCGTCGCCCATATCGACCATGGCAAATCCACTCTGGCCGACCGCCTGATTCAGACGACGGGCGGGCTGGACCAGCGCGAGATGAAGGAGCAGGTGCTCGACAATATGGAGATCGAGCGCGAGCGCGGCATCACCATCAAGGCGCAGACCGTCCGGCTGACCTATAAGGCGCAGGACGGCGAGACCTATATTCTCAATCTGATCGACACGCCCGGACACGTCGACTTCGCCTATGAAGTTTCGCGCTCCATGGCCGCCGTGGAAGGCTCGCTGCTGGTCGTCGACGCCTCGCAGGGCGTCGAGGCGCAGACGCTGGCCAATGTCTATCACGCGCTCGACGCCAATCACGAAATCGTGCCCGTCCTCAACAAGGTCGACCTGCCCGCCGCCGATATTCCGCGCGTCAAGCAGCAGATCGAGGACGTCATCGGCATCGACGCGTCCGATGCGGTGGAGATTTCCGCCAAGACCGGCCTCAATATCGAAGGCGTGCTCGAAGCCATCGTGCATCGCCTGCCCGCCCCCAAGGGCGACATCAACGCGCCCCTCAAGGCGCTGCTGGTCGATAGCTGGTACGACACCTATCTGGGCGTCGTGGTTCTGGTGCGCATCATCGATGGGGTGATGAAGAAGGGCCAGAAGATCCGCATGATGGCCTCGGGCGCCGTCTATGAACTCGACCGCGTCGGCGTCAACACGCCCAAGCTGGTCGAGGTCAAGGAGCTGACCCCGGGTGAGCTGGGCGTCTTCACCGCCTCGATCAAGGAAGTGGCCGATACCCGCGTCGGCGATACGATCACCGAAGACAAGCGCCCGACCGCAAAGGCCCTGCCGGGCTTCAAGCCGGCCCAGCCGGTGGTGTTCTGCGGCCTCTTCCCGGTCGATGCGGCCGATTTCGAGGACCTGCGCTCGGCGATGGGCAAGCTGCGCCTCAACGACGCCTCGTTCTCCTTCGAAATGGAAAGCTCCGCCGCGCTCGGCTT
This sequence comes from Devosia sp., assembly GCA_026126125.1. Taxonomy (GTDB): domain Bacteria; phylum Pseudomonadota; class Alphaproteobacteria; order Rhizobiales; family Devosiaceae; genus Devosia. The sequence continues at coordinate 25 of JAHCJW010000236.1, read as the reverse complement.
CGGCTTCCGCTGCGGCTTCCTCGGC
>JAHCJW010000235.1 GCA_026126125.1 Devosia sp. | reverse complement strand
TGGCAGGCGGGCCTGGTGCCGGCCTATGTCAAATACGGTCCCTCGGCCACGCTCAAGACCGTGATGACCGTACACAACATGGCCTTTCAGGGCACGTTCGGCGCCGATATCTTCGCCCAGCTGCGCCTGCCGGGGCATGCCTTTTCGGTGGAGGGCGTCGAATATTATGGCGGGGTCGGCTATCTCAAGGCCGGGGTGGAATGCGCCGACGTGGTGACCACGGTCAGCCCCACCTATGCGGCGGAAATCCGCACCCCCGCTTTTGGAATGGGGCTGGAGGGGCTGTTGAACAACCGCTCTGGCACCGTGTTCGGCGTGCTCAACGGCATCGACATGGACGCCTGGAATCCAGCGACCGATCCGGCCCTCGTCAGCACCTATAGCGCCAACACGCTGCAACATCGCGAGGTCAACAAGGCGGCGGTGCAGGAGCAGTTCGGGCTCGATCCTTCGGAGGGGCCGCTGTTTGCGGTGGTCAGCCGCCTGACCTGGCAGAAGGGCATCGATCTTCTGGCCGCCAGCATCGACCTGATCGTCGCGGCCGGCGGGCAATTGGCCGTGCTGGGCTCGGGCGACGCGGAGCTGGAAAACGCGGTGCGCAGCGCCGCCATGCGCCATCCGGGGCGGGTTGGTCTCATCACCGGCTATAATGAGCAACTGAGCCACCTGATGCAGGGCGGTGCCGATATCATCGTCATCCCTTCGCGCTTCGAGCCGTGTGGGCTGACCCAGCTTTATGCCTTGCGCTATGGCACTGTTCCGCTGGTGAGCCGGGTCGGGGGCCTCAACGACACCGTCATCGACGCTAATGTCGCGGCGTTGCAGGCGGAAGTGGCCACCGGCGTGCAGTTCGCGCCGCCCACGGAGGCGGCGCTGGCGGACGCTATCAGGCGCATACTGGCGCTTTATGCCGACCAAAAAACCTGGAAGAAAATGCAAAGACGCGGGATGAAATCGGATGTGAGCTGGGAAACCAGCGCTGCCCTTTACGCCAAGCTCTATGCCTCGTTGATCGGATTGAAGCTCGATGACCGTACAGACGATTGAAACCACGCCCTATGCCGACCAGAAGCCGGGCACGTCGGGCCTGCGCAAGCGCGTGCCGGTGTTCAGCCAGCCCAACTATGTCGAGAACTATCTTCAGGCGATCTTCGACAGTCTGGATGGCTTTGCCGGCGAAACGCTGGTGATCGGGGGCGATGGCCGGTTCTATAACGACGTGGCCATCCAGAAGGCGATCCGCATCGCTTCGGCCAACGGTTTTGGTCGGGTGCTGGTGGGGCAGGGTGGACTGCTGTCCACGCCAGCGGCGAGCAATCTCATCCGCAAATACAAGGCGTTTGGTGGTCTGGTGCTGTCGGCCAGTCACAATCCGGGCGGGCCGGACGGCGATTTCGGCATCAAATACAATATCGGTAATGGCGGGCCGGCGCCGGAAAAGATCACCGATGCGGTGTTTGCGCGCTCCCAGGTGATCGAGAGCTACAAGACCATTGATAGCCCCGATATCGATCTGGGCGCCCTGGGCCGGCAGCAGGTGGGCGAGATGATGGTCGAGGTGATCGACCCCGTCGCCGACTATGCCGAATTGATGCAGGCGCTGTTCGATTTCGACGCCATTCGTGCGCTGTTCGCCTCGGGCTTCCGCATGACGTTCGATGCCATGCATGCGATCACCGGGCCCTATGCCAAGGTGATCATCGAGGGGCAATTGGGTGCGTCGGCGGGCACGGTGGTCAATGGCGTGCCGTCGCCGACCTTCAATGACGGGCATCCCGATCCGAACCTGGTCTATTGCAAGGACATGCATGACCTGCTGATGACGCCCGAAGGCCCCGATTTCGGCGCGGCGTCGGATGGCGATGGCGATCGCAACCTGATCATCGGCAAGAACCGCTTCGTAACGCCCTCGGATTCGCTGGCGCTGCTCGCGGCCAATGCGCATCTGGCGCCGGGCTATAAAAGCGGGATCGCGGGCATTGCCCGCTCCATGCCCACCAGTGCCGCCGCGGACCGGGTCGCCGAAAAGCTCGGCATCGAAATGCACGAGACGCCGACCGGATGGAAATTCTTCGGCAATCTTCTCGATGCTGGGCGCGTCACCATTTGCGGCGAGGAAAGCGCGGGAACCGGCTCGAACCATGTGCGCGAAAAGGATGGGCTCTGGGCGGTGCTGCTCTGGCTCAATATCCTCGCCGCGCGCCGGCAGGGCGTCGACGAGATCGTGCGCCAGCATTGGGCGACCTATGGGCGCAATTACTATACCCGCCACGACTATGAAGAGGTCGACGCGGCCATCGCCAATGCCCTGGTCGATGATTTGCGCGGCAGGCTTCCGACGCTGCCGGGACAGGTGCTTAACGGGCTCGAAGTCGCCTATGCCGATGACTTCACCTATCACGACCCCGTCGATGGCTCGACCAGCGCCAAACAGGGCATTCGCATCGGATTTGCCGATGGATCGCGAATAGTCCTGCGGCTGTCTGGAACCGGCACGGTGGGGGCCACGTTGCGGCTTTACCTCGAACGCTATGAGGCGGCCGATGGACGTCACGACCTCGACACCCAACTCGCCCTCGAACCCCTTATCGGGATCGCCGAGCAGTTGGCGGGGGTCAAGGCGCGAACCGGACGCATCGAGCCCAGCGTCATTACCTAGATCGGCTTTATCGATGAAACCAGAACTGGTGCCCAATGCCGGGCGTACCGACGCGCTTGGCGCGACGGTGACCCCGGAGGGAGTTAACTTCGCTGTCTACTCCGAAAGTGCCACCCATATCTGGGTGTGCTTGTTCGACGAAGCCGACCAGGAAATTGAGCGCTTCGAGCTTGATGTGCATCAGGACCATATTCGCGCTGGCTTCATCGCCAATATAGGGGCGGGCGCGCGCTACGGTTTGCGCGCCGATGGCCCCTACGATCCGGACCAGGGCCTGTTCTTCGACCCGCATAAGCTGCTGGTCGATCCTTATGCGCGATATCTCGATCGGGTGTTCGTGCGTTCGCCGCGCCTGCGGCTGGCGCGCGAGGACGCGGTGGATACCGCGCCTCTGGTGCCTAAGGCCATTGTTCGCGGCGCCGCCGAAAAACCGGCCAAACCGCGCCGGAAGAAGACGCCGGGCCTTTTCTACGAACTCAATGTGCGCGGCTTCACCATGCGTCACCCCAGCGTGCAGGGTCCGCTGCGTGGCACGGTGGCGGGCTTGACCACCAAGCGGGTGCTCGAGCATTTCAAATATCTGGGCGTGGACACGGTGCAGTTGATGCCCATCGCCGCCTGGATCGATGAGGGCCACCTGCCGGCCCTCGGTCTGACCAATGCCTGGGGTTACAACCCGGTCGCCTATTTCGCCGTCGATCCGCGGCTGGTGCCGCGCGGGCCACAGGAATTGCGGGTGATGACCGACACCTACCGCAAGGCCGGCATCTCGGTCATTCTGGACGTGGTCTATAACCACACCGGCGAAGGCGATCAGCAGGGGCCGATCCTGTCCATGATGGGGCTCGATCCGCAGACCTATTATCGCTGGGTCGACGTGGATGGAAAAAAGCAGCTGGTCAACGACACCGGCACCGGCAATACGCTGCGATGCGATCATCCGGCGGTGCAGCGGCTGGTTATCGACAGCCTGCGCTATTATGTCGAAGAGCTCGGCGTTGCCGGGTTTCGCTTCGACCTGGCGACGGTGCTCGGGCGCGAGCCGGCCTTCAATCCGGACGCCGAGATGATCAAGAAGATCAAGGCCGACCCGGTGCTCAGCCATTGCATTCTCGTCGCCGAACCCTGGGACCCCGGTCCGGGCGGCTATGCCCTGGGCAAGTTCGGTCATGAATTCCAGGAGCACAACGACACCTATCGCGACGAGGTGCGGGCGTTCTGGAAAGGCGAGAACGGCAAGATTGG
>JAHCJW010000234.1 GCA_026126125.1 Devosia sp. | reverse complement strand
TTGCCCACCATGTCGCCGCCCACATCGGCGCCCTTGGTAAAAATGCCACCACCCAGACGCGCGAAGATGGAAATCAGCGACGCGCCGAAGCTGAGCGCGACCAGCGCATCGATGACCACGCGGCTGGTGGGCGCATTGCCCGCCCAGACCAGGATCATGAAATAGAGCGTGATGCCCAAAAGCCCGAGCCCGGCGACCAAGAGGCCGGTGACGGCGCCCGACTTGAAGGCCAGATCGAGCCCTTTGGACAAAGAGCCGATGGCCGCCTGGGCGACCCGCACATTGGCGCGCACCGAGACGTTCATGCCGATAAAGCCGGCCGCCCCCGAGAGCACCGCGCCGATGAGAAAGCCGATGGCGGCATAGACGCCCAACAGCAGCCAGGCCGCGATCAGGATGACCACGCCGACAATGGCGATGGTGGTATATTGGCGTTTGAGATAGGCCGACGCCCCCTCGCGCACGGCCGCCGAAATTTCCTGCATACGCGGCGAGCCGGCATCCTCTCTCAGCAGAGCCTGCGTCGTCACCACACCATAAACGATAGACAGACCGCCACACGCGACGATCAGCCAAAGCGCCAGATCCATGAAACCAGTTCCTCGAAAGTTGTCTTTTCGAGGTCCACCCCGGTCTTGGCCAGTTCCCTACCCGGTCCGCAACCGCCCTCCGGCGGACCTCCTCCCAAAGGGAGATTAACTGGATTGAGCCGTTAAGCAATTGGAAAGTGTGACGGTTTGTCGCGGGACTGGCAGGGCGATCGGACGCAGTGCGTTCTCAGACCAGCGCGGCCAGCTGCATCGCCAATGCCGCGCCGTCCCCTTTGACCAGCACGGTCTTTTGCCGTGCCGTGTCGCCGCTGATCAGGGAAAGGGAGGATTTGGGCACGCCGAGCGCCTTGGCCAGCAAGGCGATGACGGCGGCATTGGCCTTGCCCTTGTCGGGCACGGCGGCGACGCGAATGCGCAGCACCGCCGTCTCATCGGCGCGGATTTCGACGCCATCCACGGCGTTTCGCCCGGCATTGGGCGTAACGCGGAGGAAGATCAGCACCCCCTCCGGCGTCACCCGATGGAAGCTAGATGCCGGCGCGGGCAACGGCCGGATAGATGTAATAGCCGATGATCGACTGGATGAAGAAAATCAGCAGGAAGGCGATCAGCGGCGACAGGTCCAGCCCGGAGAAATTGGGCATGAAGCGCCGGATCGGCCGCAGAACCGGCTCGGTCAACTGGTTGATCACCTGCCAGACGGTGGCGACGACCTGGTTACGGGTATTGATGACGTTGAACGAAATCAGCCAGCTCATGACGATCATGATGAGCAGGACCCACCAATAGAGCTGAAGCAGAATGAGGATGATATCGAGAACGGCGCGCATCGGCGTCTCCGCGAGGAAAAGTCCCGTTTATCTAAGGGCTGCACACCGATAGGGCAAGCCCGGCCCCCAAAAACACCGGGACCTCGCACCGGGCAAGCGATGCGAGGCCCAAATGACTGACATCCGGTACGCAAAACAAAATTCCGGACACCCGCTTCCTTGCACGAACCGTGCCAGACGGCGAAAGGCCGGAAATGCTGGGGCAGATGTTAAACTCTTCTAAATATTGGAATTTCTCGCCCATTCCGCCTTGCAGAATGCAAATCGCCCTTCGCATTTTGCGAGGAACTCAGACCTTGATGCCGCTCGGCTTCCAGGTGGCGACCTTGAACAGGTAGACCAGCACAACGAGGGCGAGGACCACATAGCTCAGGGGGTCGAGCACCACCTCGATCACCTCGTAATGCTCATGCAGCAGATAGCCGGCGGCGGTGAGAAAGAAGTTCCAGATCAGCGCGCCGGTGGTCGAGGCGAGGACGAAGGCCGGCAGGCTCATGCGCGAGAGACCGGCGGGAATGGAAATCAGCGTGCGGATCAGGGGGATCAGCCGCCCCAGCAGCACGATGATCGGGCCGAAACGGGTAAACCAGCCGACCGCCATGTCGATCTCGTCGGCATTGAAGGCCATGACGCGGCCAAACCGATCGGCCAGAAACCGCACCCTGTGGAGGCCGAACAGGCGCCCGGCAAAATACCAGGGCAGCATGCCCACCACCGCCCCGATAGTGGCGGCGGCGAGGACACCGAAGAAATCGAGATCGCCATTGGCGGCGGCGAAGCCGGCAAAGGGGATGATCAGTTCGGAAGGAATGGGGGGAAAGATCGATTCGGCCAGCATGACCAGAAAGATCCCCAGATATCCAAGTTCGGAAATGGTCTGGATGATCCAGTCGGTCATGGCCGGGTCTCCTTTGGGGGATCCGCCCTCATCGAGCGGCGTGCGTTCTGTCGAACGCAAATCTCTGCTCTAATGCATTGTTTGTGCATCGGATTATCCGAAAACCGTGAGGACACTTTTCGGTCCTATGCTCTGCCTCCCCCTGAAACGGGGGAGGCAGAGGTGCGGTCGTCTTAAGACGCCTTGGCAGCACGGCTCATGCGCTTGCGGTCATTGGGGTCGAGCCAGATCTTCCGGAGGCGGATCGACTTGGGCGTCACCTCGACATATTCGTCTTCGGCGATATAGCCCAGCGACTGCTCCAGCGTCAGCTTCTTGGGCGTGGTCAGCCGCACCGCTTCATCCTTGGAGGTCGTGCGGATATTGGTGAGCTGCTTGCCCTTGAGCGCATTGACCTCGAGATCGTTCTCGCGGGAATGCTCGCCGATGATCATGCCTTCGTAAATATCGACGCCGGCATCGATCATGATCGGGCCACGATCCTCAAGGTTCCACAGCGCATAAGCCACTGACTGGCCGGTGCCATTGGAGATCAGCACGCCGGTGCGACGACCCGGCAGGTCGCCCTTATAGGGCACGAAGGAGTGGAACAGCCGGTTGAAGATCGCCGTGCCACGGGTGTCCGAAAGCAGCTCGGGCTGATAGCCGATCAGCGCGCGGGTCGGCACCAGCAGCTTGAGGCGGGTGCGGCCGACGCCGGAGGGGCGCATATCGGTCAACTCGCCGCGCCGCTCGGTCAGCTTCTGCACCACCGCGCCGGTGAACTCCTCATCCACGTCGATGATGACTTCCTCGACCGGCTCCAGACGCTCGCCATTCTCTTCCATAAACAGCACTTTGGGGCGGCCGATGGTCAACTCGAAGCCTTCGCGGCGCATGTTCTCGATGAGGACCGCCAGCTGCAATTCGCCGCGTCCGGCCACGTCGAACGAATCATTGTCGTCGCCCGGGGTGACGCGGATGGCGACATTGCCCTCGGCTTCGCGCATCAGTCGCTCGCGGATGACGCGCGACTGCACCTTGTCGCCCTCCCGACCGGCCAGAGGCCCGTCATTGATGCGGAAGGTGACCGAAAGGGTCGGCGGGTCGATGGGGCGGGCGGCCAGGGGCACGCTCACCGAAGGCGCGCAGATGGTGTCGGCCACGGTCGAGGTTTCGAGCCCGGCAATGGCGACGATATCGCCCGCTTCGCCCATATCGATCGGGGTGCGCTCAAGGCCGCGGAACGCCAGCACCTTGGAGACGCGGCCCTTTTCCACTTCCTTGCCGTCACGGTTGAGCGTGTGGATCGGATCGGTCGCCTTGACCGAACCCGAGGTGATGCGGCCGGTCAGGATACGGCCGAGGAATGGATTGCGCTCGATGGTGGTGACCAGCATGCGGAAGGCGCCCTCTTCCACTTCCGGCGCAGGCACGTGCTCGACCACCTTGTCGAGCAGCGGCGCCAGGGTTTCCTTGGGACCGGAAGGATCGGCGGCCATCCAGCCCTGCTTGGCCGAACCATAGAGCACCGGGAAATCGAGCTGTTCGGAGGTGGCGTCGAGAGCCACGAACAGGTCGAACACTTCGTCCAGCACTTCCAGGTGCCGCTCGTCGGACTTGTCGATCTTGTTGATGGCAACGATGGGGCGCAGGCCCTTGGCCAGGGCCTTGGACAAGACGAACTTGGTCT
>JAHCJW010000233.1 GCA_026126125.1 Devosia sp. | reverse complement strand
CAAGGAACATGACCTGTTATCCGGTTGCCCGGCAGATCGCCTGCCCTTTCAGAAACGCTGATCAGTGGGAGCGGCTAGCGCTCGGCGTCGTCAACGTGGCGGGTTGTATTCGAGACGCTTTCGTCTGTCAACACCCTTTTTCGTTTTTCTTTCTGATCAGAATTTCTTCTTCTCAAACCGAAACTCGAAAACCCGAAACCGAAAATTTCTTTTTGATTTCAGAGGCTTGCTGCTTTGCTTGCCGCCGTTTGGCGCCGCGCTCTTCAGCGATGAGCGGGTTATAGGGGCGACCCCTTTGGCTGTAAACCCCCCTGATGACAAAAACGACATTTTCTCGCCGCGCCCACGCCTCGCCATGTGGAAAACTCGACTGAACCACCAGAGATTGAGCGGCTTTGCGCGATATCCGCCTTGCCGCAGATTTTTCGGCCACCGGGGCGCGCTTTCTCTCCCTCTATAAGAAGACACGGCACGAGGCGGTCGGGGCAGCGCGCAAGACTCCCAGTTTTGCCGCATTTCCCACCGATAGGACGGACCCATTGCATCGATCCGCCCCCCTCCTTAGTCTACGCCTTATACGCGACAGCCTTGGAGCCGGTTCGGTTCGGCGTTTGCGATCGGTTTGGTCTGCTTGAAGGATGCAGCGTTGAATTCAGCGCAACGACACCGCCAAAGATCCCTGCTTCGAGCCAGCGGCTTCGAGGATGCCCCGGCCCTCACGGTTCAGTCGACCGATGGCGAGATCCCCCAGGGGCGTGAGCTGAGCTTTGCCTGGCTGACCGGCACGGTGATGACCGGGCTAACCAGCGTGCTGCTGATGGGCGCCGCACTCTATGTCTCCTTTCAGGGCCAGGATACGTTTTCGACCGCCTATGCGGCCCTGCAATTGGCCGCCCCCCGCATCGACCAGCCGGTTTCGACCGATCTCACCTCAAAGTCTTCGCGCCTGCGCCCGGTAGCTGCGACGCGTTCGGACCGGGAAGTGGTCGAAGCCTCGATCCGCCAGCTGGTCGATGGCCGCGAAATCATTAAGAACCAGCCCTTCACCCGTATCCGGGCAACGCTGGCCACCACCGCCACCTCGCTGTCGGCCGACGCGCCGGCCTATGACCCGGTGGCCATTCTCAACGCCACCCGGCCGCTCCAAGCCATGGCGCTCGATCTCAATGCCGATGTCTACGGCACCGATGTCGACGGCGAAGTGGCGGTGCGCCAGGCGGCGATGCCGAGCAATTTCGTGCCGGCACGGGCCATCACCGACCAATTGGCCGCCGATTTCGTCCGCGGCATGGCCGACGCCACCTTCTTTACCGATGCGCCGGCCCCAGCTCTTGCCTATGCGGCCCTTGGGCCAAGTCTTGCCGCCTTGGCCAATACGCCCGGCAACGGCATCGCTCTCACCGGCATCGCCGAGAACGTCACCATCGTTCCCAAGACCACTTTGGTCGGCGACAAGGGGCCGGGCCGCACCGAGCGCTTCCTGACGGTGCGCGAAATCGGCCCCCTCTCCGACACGCTGGTGCGCAACGGCTTTACCCGGGCCCAGGTGGCGATGGTGGAAAACACCTTGGCCAATCTCATCCCGGCCAGCGGCTTGCCGGCCGGCATCCGCCTGCGCATTCTCTATGGTCCGCTGACCAGCGATCCCAACAGCCTCGTGCCCTATCGCATGTCGATCTACCGGCCCGAGGGGTCGAGCGGCGACCGCCATATCGCCACGGTGGCGCTGAGCGACAGCGGCCAATATGTGGTGGGCCTGCAGCCCGACTGGGTGGAATTTCCGCAAGAAGACGTCGAACAGATCAATGTGGGCAATCTGCCCACCATCTATCGCTCGATCTGGGAGACCGGCCGCAAGCACGATCTGGACGATGACACCATCCAGCGCGTCATCGCCATGTTCGCCTATGACGTCGACATGACCAAGCGCGTCAGCGCCGGCGACACCATCGAGTTCCTGGCGACGGGCGAAATCCCGGGGGCCAAATCGGACCTGCTCTATGTGGCGCTTAATCTGGCCGGCACGAAACGCGAGCTTTATCGCTTCACCACCCCCAATGGCACGGTGGATTTTTTCGACCCGAGCGGGGAGACCGGCAAGCGCTTCCTCAATCGCCGCCCCTTAGAAGGCGGCGGCACGCTGCGCTCGCGCTTCGGCTATCGCGTGCACCCGATCTTCAAGACGCGGCGCCTGCACACGGGCGTTGATCTGGCCGCGCCCACCGGCACGCCGATCTATGCGGCCGGCGACGGCATCATCACCTATTATCGCTGGCAGTCGGGCTATGGCAACAAGGTCGAAATCCAGCACGTCAACGGCTATGAAACCGCCTATGGCCACATGTCGCGCTATGCCGACGGGCTGGGCGTGGGCAGCCAGGTGCGCCAGGGGCAACTGATCGGCTATGTCGGCTCGACCGGTCAATCGACCGGCCCGCACCTGCATTTCGAGATCCTGATCAACGGCAATTATGTCGACGCGCTCAGCGTCAAACTGCCCAAGGACAATGTCCTGGCCCCGCAACATCGCGAGGCGTTCGAGCAGACCATGACCCAGATCGACGAATTGATGGCCCGCGATGCTGCCCCGGTAACGGTAGCCGCGGCCAATTAAAGCCTGTCTCGCGAAAGTGGGGCCGGTTTCGGGATAAGGACATGCGCGAAGACAAAGAGCTAAAGCGCAGGGAGCGGATCTGAAAGAAACGCCACGCGCTTCAAGGGCAAATTCCGGCAGGCCATTGCCGGGGCGAACCCGAACCTCTTTTCGCCTGCTATTCCGTCCGCGCCACCCACACGGCCAGCTCGTTGCCGCCGGGCTCGCGGAAATGGAAGCGGCGGCCGCCAGGAAAGTCGAACTGAGCGCGAGTAATCTCGCCACCCGCCGCCCGCACGCGCGCTTCGGCTGCGTCGAGATCGTCGGTGCGGATGATGGCCATGGTCGCCGCCACGCGCGCCTGCGCCTGGTCGATGCCGCCATCGATACCGGCGCCTTCCAGACCATCATAGTCGGGACCATAGCTGGTGATGCCCCAGCCGAAGGCGGCCTCAAAAAAGGCGCTGCTGCGCGCCCGGTCGCGGCTGGGAAACTCGATATAGTCGATCTGGTCGGCCATGGTCAAAAACTCCTGCAGCGCGGCGCGATACCCGGTCGGGGTTATCGCCCTGAATTGTTCCCTATATGTTCTATAAAACAATTGCCCGAATGACAAGGCGGCCGGGGCGGAAGTGCCGGGAAATTTCCGGCGTTTCCAACGGAGGGAAGACCGGGACGGCTGCCGCGCATGGGGCAACAAAAAACCGGCGCCTATGGAGCGCCGGTTTCGGGGAAGTTCTGACATCGATCAGGCAGCGGCGTGGGCTTGCCCCTTGCTGCCGGGCAGAAGGACGATGCCGCCCTCGCCGGCATCCACCGTGACGCGGCTGCCATCGCTGACCTTGCCCGAGAGGATTTCCTCGGCCAGCCCATCCTGCACCTCGCGCTGGATGACGCGCTTGAGGGGCCGCGCGCCATAGGCGGGGTCATAGCCTTCATTGGCCAGCCAGTCGCGCGCCGCCGGCGTCAGCTCGAGATCGATGTCGCGATCCTTGAGCAGCTTCTCCAGCCGTCCGAACTGGATATCGACAATGGCACCCATATGTTCGCGCCCCAGCCGGTGGAACAGGAGGATTTCGTCGATCCGGTTGAGGAATTCGGGGCGGAACGAGGCCTTGACCATGTCCAGCACCTTGCCGCGCACCAATTCGACCGACTCGCCATCCTTGAGCTCGACCAGATATTCCGCCCCGATATTGGAGGTGAGGATGATCACCGTATTGCGGAAATCGACCGTGCGGCCCTGCCCGTCCGTCAGCCGCCCGTCATCGAGCACCTGCAACAACACGTTGAACACATCGGGATGGACCTTTTCGATCTCGTCGAACAGGATCACCTGATAGGGCCGCCGGCGCACCGCCTCGGTCAGAGCGCCGCCTTCCTCATAACCGACATAGCCCGGAGGCGCGCCGATCATGCGGGAAACAGCGTGCTTCTCCATGTATTCCGACA
>JAHCJW010000232.1 GCA_026126125.1 Devosia sp. | reverse complement strand
TCTAAAAGCGCAAGGAGCGGAGCTGAAAGAAACGCGACGCGCTTTAAAGGGTATCGCGCCCTCGAAAGCGGCGTTGATACTCGGCATTGTAGAGAGCGCTTTCCGGAAAATTTCCCGAAGCGAGGCCCTGGCCGACAAAGATGATGGCGGTGCGCTCTATGGGGGTCTGGGCGAGACGCGCTTCGATCGTTCCCAATGTGCCGCGAAGGATGGTCTCACTGGGCCAGCTGGCATGGGCGACGATGGCCACGGGGCAATCCGCGCCATAAAGCGGCTGCAACTCGGCTACCACCTTCGAGAGCGCATGAATGGCCAGATGAATGGCGAGCGTCGCGCCGGTCTGGCCGAAGGCCGCGAGCGTTTCCTTTTCCGGCATGGGCGAGGCGCGGCCCGAGACGCGGGTGAGGACAAGGCTTTGCGCTTCGCCCGGAATGGTCAGCTCGCGCCCCAGTGCCGCCGCGGCCGCCGCAAAGGAGGGTACGCCGGGAGTGAGCGTGTAGGAGATGCCGAGCCGGTCGAGCCGGCGCATCTGTTCGGCCACGGCGCTCCACACCGAAAGATCGCCCGAATGGAGGCGAGCCACGTCTTCGTCAGCCTCGTGAGCACGCCGATATTCCGCTTCGATTTCATCGAGCGACATTGGCGCCGTGTCGACCAGCCGAGCGTCTGGGTGGCACCAGGCGAGCATCTCGGGGGGCACGATGGAGCCGGCATAGAGGCAAACCGGGCAGCGGGCCAGAAGATCGCGCCCGCGCACTGTAATGAGGTCGGCGGCGCCTGGACCGGCGCCGATGAAATGCACGGTCATGGCTTGATCCAGCTCCATTGGGTGATCGGCATGGCCGGCCGCCAGCCCGTCATGGTGCCGATGGTATCGGCCCGCGCTATGGCGATGCGGGTGAGGGAGCCGCCAAGCTGCGCTTGACGGGCCAGCAACGCTGTTTCCATCTCCAGCGTGACCGCATTGGCGACGAGCCGTCCGCTGGGGCGCAGCCCCGCCAATGCCGCATCGAGCACGCCCGGATCGGTGCCGCCGCCCCCAATGAAGATGGCGTGGGGGGCTTCGAGGCCGACCAAAGCGTCGGGGGCCGTGCCTTCGATGATCTGCAGGGCTGGAACGCCCAGCGATGCCGCATTGCGCCCGATGCAGGCGGCGCGGGCGGGTTCTGCCTCGATGGCGATGGCGGCAAGGCTCGGATCGGCGAGCATCCATTCGATGGCGACAGACCCTGAGCCCGCGCCGATATCCCACAACAGCTCGCCCCGACGGGGTGCCAGAGCGGACAAGGTGAGGGCGCGGATCTCGCGCTTGGTGATCTGGCCGTCATGCTCGAAGGCATCGTCGGCAAGCCCGGGGGTCAGCGGGATGATTCTGGCCTCTGGCAGCGGCACCACGGTGATCGCGCAGAGATTGAGCGGGGCAATGTCATCGAGCGCGAACTGCATGGCCATTTGCGAGCGGACGCTTTCGTCGGGGCCGCCAAGCGCTTCGAGCACGGTGACGATCGACATGCCGAACCCGCCTCTGGCGAGAAGCTGTGCCAGCTGCGCGGGGCCGGCTTGGTCGGAAGTGAGGGCGAGGATGCGGGCGGCGGGATGGAGATGGGGGCGGATGAGATCGAGCGGGCGGCCATGCAGCGACAGGCTGACCACATCCTGCAACGGCCAGCCGAGACGGGCGGCGGCAAGGCTGAAGGCCGAAGGCTGAGGAAAGACCCGAATTTGCGTGGGGTCGACATGGCGGGCCAGGGTGGCGCCGACGCCGAAATGAAGCGGATCGCCCGAGGCAAGCACGCAAACCTTTCGCCCGCGTGCGGCCAGAACCGCCGCGATGGAATGGGAAAACGGCGAAAGCCAGGCCTGCGTTTGGCCGGTGATGGCTTCGGCGGCCAGCTCGAGATGACGTGCACCGCCGAAGACCAGTTCGGCGTCGGCGATGGCGGCGCGGGCAGCGACGCCAAGCCCCGCGAGGCCGTCTTCACCGATGCCGACAATGGTGAGCCACGCCATGCGATCAGCCTCCGGTGGAGCGCGGGGAATAGACCAGGGGGTCGCGGCCGGGACGCTCGACGATGCGGGTTTCGGCGGAACCTATGATGACGCAGGTCGCCATGTCCGCATGCTGCCGGTCGGCTTCCGAAAGCGGCACGACGACGAAATGTTCATCGGGCCGGCCGATGGCGCGGCCGAAAATCACCGGCGTCGTCCAGGGCAGGGTTTCGCGCAGGATGGCGAAGGCGGCGGGCAATTGCCAGGGGCGGGATTTTGAAATGGGATTGTAGAGCGCGATCACCAATCCCGCCGCCGAAACGGCGCGCAGACGCTGCTCGATGACCGGCCAGGGCTTGAGATTATCCGAGAGCGAAATGGCACAAAAATCATGACCCAGTGGCGCTCCGGCGCGGGCGGCAACGGCCAGCATTGCGGTGACGCCGGGCACGATGGCGATGTCGAGATTGCGCCAGGACGGGGGACCGTGCTCGATCGCCTCGCAAATGGCGGCGGCCATGGCGAAGACTCCCGGATCACCGCCGGAAACGACACAGACCGCCTTGCCTTTGACAGCCGCATCCAGCGCCGCCTTGGCGCGGTCGATCTCTTCGCGATTGTCGGAGGCGATGCGCTGCTGGTCCGGGCGCAGGCTGAGGCGGTCGAGATAGGGACCATAGCCGAAAAACCATTCGCCAGCGGCAATGGCGGCCTCGGCCTGGGGCGTGGTCTGCGCCGGATTGCCGGGGCCGGTGCCCAATACGGTGAGGCGGCCCATCATGGTCGCGTGCTCCAGCCCGGCACGAGGATCAGCGAGAAGTAAGGGGCATCATCATCAGGCTTGTTGGTGAGCGGCAGGGAAAATCCTGCCGCCATGGTGCCGCGCTCGACATAGACGGCGCCGGCCAGGCGACCGGCGGCGTCGAGCGCCTGCCGTACCTTGGGCAGGTTGCGACCCAGCTTCATGATCACGACGCCCTGGCTGTCGGAAAGGCGGCGGATCAACTCGTCGCCCTCGAGCGTGGCGGGAAGGACGGTGAGCACATCGTCGCCCTGTACCAGCGGCAGGCCGGCGGCGGACCAGCTGCCCGACATGGCGGTGATGCCAGCGATGACCTCGGAGGGGTAAAGCGGCGCGAGGCGTACATGCAGATGCATATAGCTGCCATAGAACAGCGGATCGCCTTCGCTCAACACGGCAACCTTGCGGCCGGCGTCGAGATGAGCGGCGAGGCGCGTTGCTGCTTCCGCATAGAAGTCGCCAATCTGCCCTCGATAGCTCGCCCCGTGGCGATGCTCTTCGGTGGTGACCGGGTAATCGAGCTCTTCTTCAATGACGCCCGGAGGAATGCGATCGGCAACGATGGCGCGAGCATTGCTTGGCTTGCCCCGCTTGGCGAAGAAGGCGACGACATCGGCCTCGGCGATGATGCGGGCCGCCTTGAGCGTCAGCAATTCCGGATCGCCGGGGCCGGTGCCCACGCCATAGAGAACGCCGCTCACAGCCCAGGCCTCGCCAACGCATTAAGGCAGGCGGAGGTGATGGCGCTGCCGCCCAGCCGTCCGCGCACGATGGCATAGGGCACGCCATAGCTGTGTTCGGCCAGAGCTTCCTTGGATTCCATGGCGCCGACAAAGCCAACCGGCATGCCGATGATGGCAGCGGGGCGGGGGGCGCCATCGCGCAGCATTTCGAGCAGATGGAACAGCGCGGTCGGGGCATTGCCAATCGCCACCACCGCGCCCGCGAGCCTTTCCGCCCACAGATGCAAAGCGGCAGCGGAGCGGGTGTTGCCGATCTCGGCGGCGATATCAGGCGTGCGCGGATCGCGCAGGGTGCAGATGACCTCGTTGCCGGCGGGAAGGCGCGCTGCGGTGACGCCGCGCGCCACCATTTCGGCGTCGCAGAAAATGGGCGCACCGGCCAAGAGAGCGGCTCTGGCGGCGGCGACGAAGCCGGGACCGAAAACGAAATGTTGCGCGGCCTCGACATGGCCGGCGGCATGGATCATGCGCACGGCCAGTTCAGCCTCCTCGGGAGCAAAGGCGGACAAGTCCGCCTCCGCGCGAATGAGGGCGAAGGA
>JAHCJW010000231.1 GCA_026126125.1 Devosia sp. | reverse complement strand
CGAACTGGCGCAACGCCATGGCCGCCCGCGCTCGCTTGGCTTCGACACGGCAAAACCGCTGGCCACGCCCGACTATGCCGGCTTTGTCGGCGCTTCGAGCGCCATGCAGTTCATCTATGAGCAGATCGGCCGGGTGGCCACCTCCGCCGCGCCGGTGTTCATCACCGGGGAAAGCGGCACCGGCAAGGATGTCTGCGCCGAAGCCCTGCACGCCAAAGGGCCGCGCGCCGACAAGCGCTTCGTCGCCATCAACTGCGCCGCCATTCCGCGCGACCTGATGGAAAGCGAACTCTTCGGCGTGGTGCGCGGCGCCTTTACCGGCGCGCATGACGACCGCAAGGGAGCTGCCGAGCTGGCCGATGGCGGCACGCTGTTCCTCGACGAAATCGGGGAAATGGATCTCTCGCTGCAATCGAAGCTGCTGCGGTTCCTGCAGACCGGCACGATTTCGCGGGTGGGCGAATCCACCCTGCGCAAGGTGGATGTGCGGGTGGTATGCGCCACCAACCGCAATCCGCTGCAGATGATTTCGGAACGCAAGTTCCGGGAAGACCTGTTCTACCGGCTGCATGTGCTGCCCATCCACCTGCCGCCGCTGCGGCAAAGGCCCACCGACATCATGGTGCTGGCCCGGCATTTCCTGGCGAACTACGCCCGCGAGGAGCACAAGAGCTTCGCCGGCTTCTCGGCCGACGCGGCCCAGCAGCTGACGGCGGCCGACTGGCCGGGCAATGTGCGCCAGTTGCAGAACCTGGTGCGCCGCATCGTGGTCATGTTCGACGGCGGGGACGTGGACGGGACCATGCTCGACGCCGCCGATATCGAGGCGCAGGCGTTCGCCGCCCCGCCCGCCCCGGTCAGCCGGGCCGAAACCCGCCGCGCCATCCTGCCGATGTGGCAGCAGGAGCAAAAGATCATCGAGGATGCCATCGCCGCGTTTGGCGGCAATATTTCGATGGCGGCAGCAGCGCTCGAAATCAGCCCCTCGACTATCTATCGCAAGCGCCAGGGCTGGGCGGAGATGGCGGCCGCCGGCTGAGGCCTTTGCCGACGCGGCCCTGTGCCTTATAAGCGCCTCCCCATTTTGGAAATGCGGAGGAGACGCAGCATGGACGCCAGAACCGTTGCCGAGCATTGGGAACGCAATGCCGAAACCTGGACGAAATATTCGCGCGCCGGGCATGACCGCTATCGTGACGCGCTGAATACGCCCGCCTTCCTTGCCATGCTGCCCGACGTCAACGGCCTGGACGGCCTCGACCTTGGCTGCGGCGAGGGCACCAATACGCGCGCCGTCGCGGCGCGGGGCGCGCGGATGAGCGGGCTCGACATCGCGCCGACCTTTCTGGCCCATGCCCGCGCCACCGAAGCGGAAGACCCGCGCGGCATCGACTATGTGCTCGGCGATGGGCTGACACTGCCCTTTGCCGACGCGAGTTTTGATTTCGTCACCGCCTTCATGTCGATGATGGACATGTCCGACCAGCAAGGCGTGCTCAAGGACGTGCAGCGCGTGCTGAGGCCCGGCGGCTTCCTGCAGTTTTCCATCCTTCACCCCTGCTTCGTGCCGCCGCGCCGGCGCAATATACGCGACGCCAGCGGCGCGCCCGTGGCGGTCGAAATCGCCGATTATTTTCGCGAGACCGATGGCGAGGTGGAAACCTGGCTGTTCTCGTCCATCCCTGAGGACGAACGCCGGCAGCAGACGCCCTTCGCCATTCCACGCTTTCACCGGACCCTCACGAGTTGGGTGGCGATGATCGTCACGGCGGGCCTGGTCATCGAGGCGTTTGGCGAGCCGATGGCCAGCGAAGAGGTTGCGGCGGCGGAGCCCATCGTCGCCGACACACGCGTGGCGCCGATCTTTCTGCATGTGCGGGCGCGCAAGCCACGGAGCTAGGTGTGCCGACTGTTTCGCCAACTGCCCGCCAGGCTAGGGCGTGTTCGCCTCGCGGTCGCGGGCCCGGTCGAGGCCCAGAACGTGCTCGCGCAGGATGACCGCGATGCCGGAGGCGACGATGATCAGCCCTCCGGCCAGCATGGTGAGGGTGGGAATGTCGGCGAAGACGAAAAAGCCGATGACGATGGTGAGCAGCAGCGAGACATATTCGAATGGCGCGATGACCGACATGTCGGCGTAGCGATAGCAAGAGGTCAGCAGCAACTGCCCAATGCCGCCGAAAAAGCCGGCGCCAATGAGCAGGGCCGCCTGCTCGGGCGTGGGCATGACCCAGCCGAAAGGGAGCGTCAGCAGCGAGAGCACGCTGGCGCTGATGAAGAAATAGGTGACGATGGCCTCGGTGCGCTCGGTTCGCAGCAAATTGCGCACCGCCAGCATGGCGAAGGCAGACAGCACCGCCGCCAATAAAGCCGCGATGGCGCCAACGGCCTCGGCATTGCCCAATGCCGCGCCTTGGGTAAAGACGGTCAAGCGCGGCCAAAGAATGATGACCACGCCAAGAAGACCGACCACGACCGCGGTCCAGCGGAAAAGATGCACCCGCTCCTTGAGCAGCAGCGCCGAAAAAATCACGATCAGCAGCGGCGTGGCATAGGTGATGGCCGTCGCTTCGGGCAGGGGCAGGCGTGTCAGGGCGAAAAAGCCCAGGCTCATCGAGGCGACACCGACGAGGCCGCGCAGAATATGGCCCAGCGGGCGCCTGGTGGCGAAGGCGCGGGCCAGCCGCCCGCGCCAGGCCAGAAACAGCAGAACGGGCAGCATGGCGAAAAAGGCGCGGAAAAAGACCATTTCGCCGGCAGGAATGGTCTGGGTCGCCTTGAGCATCGTGGCCATGACCACGAAGCAGCAGACGGAAAGAACCTTGAGGACGATACCGCGTACCGGATCATTGGCAACGCCCGTAAAGGGCAGGTCACGCTGACTGGCGGGGGCCGTCACGGAAAGTCCTTCTCAGGGTCTATTTGCCCTGTGCCTGCTCCAGCTTTTCCTTGGCGATGCGCGCGGTGGCGAACGCCTTGTGCTCGGGTCCGACGGCGCTGCCGGTTTTGACGGACTTGCCCTCGGCATCGAGGATTTCCCAGTGCCAGTTGGCGTTGGGGCCCATGCCGCCAGTGCGGCGCAACTTGATCTGAAGATTGGATTGTTCGCTCATGTCATGCCTTATGGCGTAAGCGCGGTGGGGAAGGAAGAGGTAAAGTGGGAGCGCCCCGCTTTTGCGGAGCAGGGCCCGCGGTTTGGCTTATCGAGGGATTGGGATTTGGTTGCCACCCCCCACCTCCCCCTCATCGGGGGAGGAATTTTTTCGGGGGCGCTGCACCAATTGTGAACTCTCCCCAACCCGCGAGCGCGACGGCCCGTCAGACCTCCGAATATTTCACCACGACGCGGTCGCCGCCGAAGGTCAGGAGATCGCGGATGGGGCCATAGTCGCCCTCGGCATAGGGATAGTACCAGGCTTCGTCCGGGCCGTCGGCCGTCAGCGTCTTGATGGTATAGTAGTGCGCCCTGCCCTTGCCCGGCTCTTCGCTGGTGGTTTCGGAGGCTTCGAGGATCCCCGGATGAACCGCCTCGAGCGGAACGAAAAGCTGCGGCTCGCGGCCAGGCTCCTGCAGCCGCATGGCATTGAGCGTACTGGCGATTTCAGCATCGTCGAAATAGATATGCACACGGCCCGACACAGGGGTCACGATGGGGCTGGGCTTGGTCTCGGCGGTCACATTCGCCTCCTGTTGCGCAAGGATTATCCTCATCCGACAACGCGCGAGAAAAATCTCGGTTCACTCGACCTTGACTCCACCGGCTCCCCATTCCTATATCCCGGTCACCTTGTTAGCACTCAGGCAAAGCGAGTGCTAACAAGCTCGAAATTGCATTCAGAAATGATGCCGAGAGGAACACATCATGGGCTTTCGTCCCCTGCACGACCGCGTGGTCGTCCGTCGCGTCGACAGTGAAGAGAAGACCAAGGGCGGGATCATCATCCCCGACACCGCCAAGGAAAAGCCCTCCGAGGGCATCATCGTTTCGGTCGGCCCGGGCGCCCGTGACGAGAACGGCAAGATCAACGCGCTGGACGTCAAGGCCGGCGATCGCGTGCTGTTCGGCAAGTGGAGCGGCACCGAGGTCAAGCTTAACGGCGAAGACCTGATCATCATGAAGGAAAG
>JAHCJW010000230.1 GCA_026126125.1 Devosia sp. | reverse complement strand
GGGCGGGCAGCAGCAGATCCTGGCGTTGGGCCAGGCCTTCATCGCCCAGCCCAAGGTTCTGCTGTGCGATGAACCCTCGATGGGCCTCGCCCAGGCGCTGTTGCCGCCGATCCTCGCCTTCCTCCGCCGCTGGGCCGAGGCGGGTACGGCGGTGGTGATCGTCGAGCAGCATCTTGCCATCACCAAGACCTATACCGACCGCGCCATGATCATCCAGCGCGGCCAGGTCTTGCTCGAATGCGCTTCGAGCGATCTCGACAATCAGCTTGCCGCCCTGCAAGAGGCCAGAACCCAAGCCTATGTCGCCAGCTGAGGGGGAGGCGCGCGGCGCGTTCATAAGTCTTTCCGGTCGGGTGCTGCCCGACTGGATCGACAGCAACGAGCATATGAACGTGGCGCGCTACGACCAGGTTTTCGATGCCGCGGAAAGCGCGTTCTACGCCTTTTGCGGCATCGACAAGACCTATTCGCGCTACCGGCGGGGGCTGTTCCGGCTCGAAAAGCATCTGCGCTACCAGCGCGAATTGCGCCTCGATGCCATCATCGAAGTGCATACGCAGATCCTTTGGACCGATATGCGTCGGGTGCAGCTCTTCCATCAATTGTGGAACCGCGACGAGAACTACCGCGCCGCCACGATGGAATGCATGGCCATCAATATGGATCTTGATCAGCGCCGCGCGATCAGCTTCGATGTATCCCATATCAGCGAACGCATCGCGGCGATGGCTGAGGAGCATGGGAAACTCGGCTTTCCAGAGGGTGTGGGCCGCTCCGTCAGCCGCTCGCCAGTCCATCGCCAAGGCCCCCAGGGAGCATGAATTCGGAGCGTTAGTCCCTTTGGACGATGGCTCACCCCCGGCGCAAACCTAGTGTTTGGATAGCGTAAACAGGGTTGAATTGGGGCCTCGACCATGACCGATCCGGTCGAACCGACCACTGCCGGGATCAGCTACGAAACCGACGAACCGGTGCTTTATCGCGTGAGCGAGGGGGTGGCATGGATCACCATGAACCGCCCCCGCTTCAACAATGCGCAGAATTCGCAGATGACCTACGCGCTCGACGACGCCTTTCGCCGGGCGGTCGATGATGACGGGGTCAAGGTGATCGTGCTCGGCGGGGCGGGCAAGCATTTTTCGGCCGGCCATGATATCGGCACGCCGGGGCGCGATGTCGATCGCAGCTTCGAGCGGCGCCTGCTCTGGGCCGATCACGTCAACAAGCCCGGGGCGGAATTCCTCTATACGCGCGAGCATGAGGTTTATCTGGGCATGTGCCGGCGCTGGCGCGACCTGCCCAAGCCCACCATCGCCATGGTGCAGGGGGCCTGCATTGCCGGTGGGCTGATGCTGGCCTGGATCTGCGACCTGATCGTGGCTTCCGACGATGCCTTCTTCCAGGACCCGGTGGGGCGGATGGGCATTCCGGGCGTTGAATATTTCGCCCATGCTTTCGAATTGCCGCCGCGCATCGCCAAGGAATTCCTGCTGCTCGGGGAGCGGATGAGCGCGCAGCGGGCCGAGCAATTCGGCATGGTCAATGCCATCGCTCCGCGCGCCGAACTCGAGGACAAGGTGGCCGCCATGGCCGCCAAACTGGCCACGCAGCCGGGCCTTGGCATGTGGCTGACCAAGCAGGCAGTCAATCATGTCGAGGAGCTGCGCGGCAAGCGCACGGCCATGGACGCGGTGTTCCATATGCACCATTTCGCCCATGCCCAGAACGACCTCGTGACCGGCGACCGGCTCGGGGGGCAGGATGCCCGCAGCATGGCTGAGGCCAACAAGGCCGAGGCTCGGGACCAAGACAAGACAAAACCGCAAGAGAGCCGTTCGTGACCCTCACCTATAGCCAAGAGCAGCAAGCGTTCCGGGCCGAAATCAGGGATTGGCTCAAGGCCAATGTGCCCGGCAAGGCTCTTCCCTCGTTCGATGCCAGCCGGGAAGGGTTCGAAGCCCATCGCGCTTGGGAGCGCGTCCTCAATTCCGGGCAATGGGGCATGGTGACCTGGCCCAAGGAATATGGCGGGCGCGGGCTGGACCTCATCCAGTGGCTGATCTTCGAGGAAGAATATTACGGCGCCGGCGCGCCCTTGCGCGTCAACCAGAACGGGATTTTCCTCCTCGGGCCGACGCTGATGGAATATGGCACGCCCGAGCAGAAGCAGCGCTTCCTGCCCTCAATGGCCAATGGTAATGAAATCTGGGCGCAAGCCTGGTCCGAGCCGCAGGCCGGGAGCGATCTTGCGGCAGTGCGCGCCAAGGCGACCCGCGATGGCGATGATTATATTCTCTCGGGGCACAAGATCTGGTCGTCCCGCGCGGCCATGGCCGATTGGGGTTTCGGGCTGTTCCGCACCGATCCCAATTCGGAGCGCCACAAGGGCCTGTCGCTCTTTCTCTTTCCGCTTGATGCGCCGGGGGTGACGCGCCAGCCGATCGCCCAGATCAATGGCGAAATCGGCTTTGCCGAACTGTTTCTCGATGAGGTCAGGGTGCCGGCCTTCAACCGGCTGGGCGAAGAAGGCCAGGGCTGGGCGGTATGCATGGCGACGGCCGGTTTCGAGCGCGGGTTGATGCTGCGCAGCCCGGCGCGGTTCCAGGTGGCCGCGCGCAAGCTCGTCGAGCTTTACAAGGCCCATGAACATGAGGTCGATCCCACCGTGCGCGCCGCGGTGATGCAGGCCTGGATGGATGCCGATGCCTATGCGCTTTCCATCTACGCCACCGCTTCGCGCCTTATCGCGGGGGGCAGCATCGGGGTCGAGGCCAGCGTCAACAAGATCTTCTGGTCGGAAATGGATATAGCCTTGCAACGCACCGCCATGTCGATCCTGGGGGCGCGCGCCGAATTGCTGCCGGTCGCGCCCGATGCCGGCGATGTCGGGGGCTGGCTCGACAGCTATCTCTTCTCGCTGGCCGGCCCCATCTATGCCGGGACCAACGAGATCCAGCGCAATATCATTGCCGAGCGCATGCTTGGCCTGCCGCGCGCCTGAGGAGAGGGTCATGGATTTTACCTTCAACGACGAACAGACCATGATAGCGGGCGTCGTCCGCGACCTCCTCGAGGCCACCTGCGCTCCGACCGCCCTGCGCGAGATGATGAACAATGGCCACACCCGCGACGAGGCTCGCTGGAACGGTATCGTGGAACTGGGGCTTTTGGGCATGCTAGCGCCCGAGGCCGTCGGCGGGCTGGGGCTCGGCGCGCGCGACTTCGTGCTCATCGCCGAGACCTGCGGCTATTTTGGCCTTCCCGAGCCATTGGTCGAGATGGCGGGCGTCACCTTGCCGCTTTTGGCCGAATGCCTCGATGCGCCGCGCGCCCGCGCGGTCTTTGAACGGGCGCTGGCAGGCGAGATCACCATCGCCTTCGGCCATCCCGCCAATCCCTTCGTGCTCGATGCCGACAGTGCCGGGGCGATCCTTATTTGCCTTGAGGGCGCGCTGCATCTGGTCGAGCCGGGTGAAGCGACGCTCGTCTTGCAGCCGAGTATCGATCCCTTCCGCCGGCTGTTCCGGGTCGAGGCCAAAACCTCTGCCGAGACGCTGGTGGCGGATGCCTCGAAAGCCGGGCCGCTGCTCGCCGCCGCGTTCGACCGGGGCGCGCTCTTTGTCGCCGCGCAATTGCTGGGTCTGGCGCAACGCAATAATGACCTCGCCATCGCCTATGCCAAGGAGCGCCAGCAATTCGGCAAGCCCATCGGTTCCTATCAGGCGATCAAGCATCATCTGGCCAGCGTTCAGGTCAAAATCGAGTTCGCCCGGCCCGTGCTTTATGTGGCGGCGGCGATGATGCCGGGCGGGGGCCTTTATGAGGCCGCGCGCATTTCTCATGCCAAGCTCGCCGCCACGGAAGCGGCGGATCTGTCGGCCCGCACCGCCATTCAGGTGCATGGGGCGATGGGCTATTCCTGGGAAGTGGACGTGCATCTCTACCTGAAGCGGACCCTGTGGCTGAGCCATTGCTGGGGCAGCCCGGCATGGCACAGGGACAGGGTCGCCCGCAGGGCTCTGGATGGAACGATCGGGACGGAAGGGCTTTTCGCGGCCTGAGCCGCCATCATGCCGGCCAACTCCCGGCGGTACCCCGGTCTAGGGACGTCGCGAGGATCGCGGCAT
>JAHCJW010000023.1 GCA_026126125.1 Devosia sp. | reverse complement strand
CCGATGGATCAGTTCATCGGAAAAGATATCCGGCATACCCTGAGCCCGCCGAAAGGCAAGGTCGCAGGCACCACACTGCTAAAACGGCACGTCCTCTGAATCCGCCGTCTTCTTTGCAGCAGCTTTTTTTGGCGCCGCTTTCTTGGCTGGTGCCTTCTTGGCAGCCGGTTTCTTGGCTGCGGCTTTCTTGGCCGGTGCCTTTTTCTTGCCGCCGCCCGCTCCGGCCTTGGCCGCCAACAGGGCAATGGCCTGATCCAGCGTCACCGTTTCGGGCTTCATGTCCTTGGGCAGCGTGGCGTTGATCTTGCCCTGGTTGACATAGGGTCCATAGCGTCCGGCCCGCACCGTGATCGGGCCATCGTCGCGCTCAAAAGTCTGGATCGCCGCCGGGGCAGCGCCGCGTCCGCCACGGCCACCGCCCGCCGCCTTCTGGGCGATCAGGTCGACGGCGCGATTGAGCCCGACGGTGAACACCTCTTCGACATCGGGCAGGTTGGCATATTTGCCGTCATGCAGAATGAAGGGGCCGTAACGGCCGAGGCCGGCGGAGATCGGCAGGCCGGATTCGGGGTGCAGCCCCACTTCGCGCGGCAGCGAGAGCAGTTGCAGCGCCTTTTCCAGCGTCAGCGAACCGGGTTCCCAGCCCTTGGGCAGGGAGGAGCGCTTGGGCTCCTTGCCGTCGCCCAGCTGTACATAGGGGCCGAAACGGCCGGATTTGAGATGCACCTCTTCGCCGCTTTCGGGATCCGTGCCCAAAACGCCGTCACCAGCCGAGGCTTCCGAGGAATTGCCGGAGGCAGCGTCGGACAGCTGCATGGTGTGCTTGCATTCGGGGTAGTTCGAGCACCCGATAAAGGCGCCGAACTTGCCCAGCTTCAGCGACAAGGTGCCGGTGCCGCAGGTGGGGCAGCGGCGCGGGTCGGAGCCGTCTTCCTTCGCGGGGAAGATATGATCGGCCAGAAGATCGTTGAGCGCGTCGAGCACTTCGGAGACGCGGAGATCCTTGATCTCCTCGACATTGCCCATGAAGTCGCGCCAGAAATCGCGCAACACCTGCTTGTAGTCGAGATCGCCGGCCGAGATGTGGTCAAGCTGCTCTTCGAGATTGGCGGTGAAGCCATATTCGACATAGCGCGAGAAGAAGCTCTCGAGAAAGGCCGTAACGATGCGGCCGCGATCCTCGGGATGCAGCGCCTTGCCCTCGAGCCGCACATAGTTGCGATCCTTGAGCGTGCCCAGCGTCGCCGCATAGGTGGAGGGGCGCCCGATGCCGAGCTCCTCCATCTTCTTGATCAGGCTCGCCTCGGTATAACGGGCCGGCGGCTGGGTGAAATGCTGCTCGATATCGACCTTTTTCAGGTCCGGCTTGTCGCCGACCTTGAGCGGAGGCAGTTCGCGGCCCTCGTCGTCGTCCTCGTCGCCATCGGTCTTGGCCTCGACGCCGTAAAGGGTGAGGAAGCCGGGGAAGGTGACGACCGAGCCGGTGGCGCGCAAGGCGAGGGCGCGGCCGGGCACGTTGACGGCGATATCGACGCTGGTGCGGTCGATTTCGGCCGACGCCATCTGGCTGGCGAGCGTCCGCTTCCAGATCAGCGAATAGAGCTTTTGCTGATCGGCTTCGAGGCTGAGGCTTTCGGGCCGCTTGAACATGTCGGTGGGGCGGATGGCCTCGTGGGCTTCCTGGGCATTCTTGGCCTTGGTCTGATAGATGCGGGCCTTTTCGGGCAGATATTCAGCGCCGAAATATTTGCCGATCACCGAGCGGGCCATGGCGATGCCCTCGGGCGCCATCTGCACCGCGTCGGTTCGCATATAAGTGATCAGTCCATCCTCATAGAGACGCTGGGCGATCTGCATGGTGCGGCTGGGCGAGAGGCCGAGGCGCGAGGACGCGTCCTGCTGCAGCGAGGAGGTGGTGAAGGGCGCATAGGGATTGCGCTTGGTCGGCTTCTTTTCAACGTTGGAAACATTGAACTGTCCGGCCTCGATGAGTTTTTTGAGCGCGGCCGCGTCTTCGCCGGTCTTGATGTCGAGCTTGTCGGTCTTCTTGCCATCGACCGAGAACAGGCGCGCGAGAAAGCTCTTGCCACCCTGGGCCAGTTGGGCCTCGACCGACCAATATTCCTGCGGCTTGAACTTTTCGATCTCGGCTTCGCGGTCCGAGACGAGGCGCAAGGCCACCGATTGTACGCGGCCGGCCGAACGCGAGCCGGGGAGCTTGCGCCAAAGAATGGGCGAGAGGGTGAAGCCGACGAGATAATCGAGGGCGCGGCGGGCGAGATAGGCATCGACCAGCGGCATGTCGATGTCGCGCGGCTTGGCCATGGCGGCGGTGACAGCGTCCTTGGTGATGGCGTTGAATACCACGCGCTGGACCGGAACGTCTTTCTTCAGCGCCTTTTTTTGCCTTAGGACGTCGAGAATATGCCAGGAAATCGCCTCGCCTTCTCGATCCGGGTCGGTGGCAAGGATCAGTCCATCGGCGCCCTTGAGGGCACCGGCAATATCGGAAATGCGCTTTTTTGCCGCCGTGTCGACTTCCCAGGACATGGCGAAATCTTCATCGGGGCGCACCGAGCCGTCCTTGGCCGGCAGGTCGCGGATATGGCCGAAACTGGCCAGAACCTCATAGTCCTTGCCCAGATATTTGTTGATTGTCTTGGCCTTGGCCGGACTTTCAACGACGACGACCTTCATGGAAATTTCCGTTCCGCAACTGCTCACTCAAAGAGCGCGCAACATGGTGAACGCGCGGCGCGGTGTCAACGGGGAGGAGATTTTCTGGCAAAAACTCGCGCGGTAGACGTCGTGTTTCGCTCTTTTCGACGCCGGATCAAGGGCGGAGAAATTGGGATATCGAGCGCTGCTGGAACAAGGTGGCTGCTGGACTGAGAGGGTTTTCCCTTGGGAAAACTACTCAAACCGTAGGGCGACCAGTTGACCGCTGGACCACTCGATGCGGCCGGCAAGATCGAGTTCGAGCAACAGCATCTGCATGGCCGATGGCGCCAGGCCGAGCTGGGCAACAAGTTCGTCCACTTCCACCGGCGTGGTCGAGAGTGCGTCGAGCAGAAGGCTGCGATCATCCTCGCCCGGCGGCCGTTCGGCCTGGCCGTCCATCGGCTCGGGTTGCCATTCGGGGTCGAACAGCATGGAGCGGGCGGGATCGGCGCCGCCGATCCCCTCGACGATGTCAGCGGCGGAGGTGACGAGCCGGGCGCCTTGCTGGATCAAATGATTGCCGCCCTCGGCGCGCGGGTCGAGTGGCGAGCCGGGAACGGCAAAGACCTCGCGGTTCTGCTCCAGCGCCAGGCGCGCAGTGATCAGCGAACCCGAGCGCTTGGCCGCCTCCACCACGACAATGCCAAGGGAAAGGCCCGAGACCAGCCGGTTTCGCCGGGGAAAGTCGCGGGCGCGCGGCTCCCAGCCCAGCGGCATTTCGGTGAGGAGGGCGCCGCCCTGGTCGAGAATGTCGTGGGCGAGAGGGATATTTTCGCTCGGATAGATCTTGTCGAAGCCGCCGGCCAGCACCGCGACAGTGCCGGTCTCAAGGCTGGCACGATGGGCCGCCGCGTCGATGCCGCGTGCCAGGCCCGAGGCGATGGTGTAGCCCTGCCGGCCCAAATCCTCAGCCAGAAGCCGCGTCATCTTCAGTCCGGCGGTCGAGGCGTTGCGGGCCCCGACGATGCCGATCATGCGGTGCCAGTCGAGGCGCTCGCCACCCGCCATGGTGAGCATTGGCGGGGCGCCCCCAATATGGTGGAGATGAGCGGGGTAGCCGTCTTCGCCCATGGCGACGACGCGGGCGCCATAGCGGGCCGCGCCGGCAATTTCGTCCTCCGCTTCCGAACGTGTCGGTACGCGGAGGGGTTTTCCTGTTGATTTGGCAAAGGCGGGCAGGGCGTCGAGCGCGGCCTCGGCAGAGCCGAAGCGGTTGAGTAATTGCCGAAACGCGATGGGGCCGACATTGTCGGCCCGCGTCAGGCGCAGCCAGGAAACGCGTTGGGCGGGCGTGAGCGTGATCGTCGCCCCGCCGGCCAATTTCAGGCCGCCTTCTTCTTGCCGCCGATGGTCGGTTCGGTACCGGCCAAGAGACGGGCGATATTCTCGCGGTGCTGGAAGAACAGCAGCAGGGCCAGCGCAATGACGGTCAGCGCCAGCAAGGCATTGCCGAACAGATAGGCGAAGATCGGCGCCGTCGCGGCGGCGGTGAGCGCGGCGAGCGAGGAAATCTTGCGGGCGAGAGCGATGAGCAGCCACACGGCGCAGAAGATCAGCCCGGCCGGCCAGGCCAGCGCCAGTAGCGATCCGATCATCACCGCCACGCCCTTGCCGCCCTTGAAACCGAGCCAGACGGGAAAACAATGGCCGAGAAAGGCGCCGACCGCCGCCAGCATGGCGGCTTCCTCGCCCCAGAAATAGCGGGCGACGAGCACGGGAGTGGCGGCTTTGAGCGCGTCGAGCACCAGCGTGGCCGCGGCCACTTTCTTGTTGCCTGTGCGCAGCACATTGGTGGCCCCGATATTGCCCGAACCGATCTGACGAATATCGCCCAGCCCCGCGGCGCGGGTGAGCAGCAGGCCAAAGGGAATTGAGCCGGAAAGATAGCCGAGCGCGAGCGCGAGAATGAGCGGCAGGATATCGTTCGGCATGGCGGTCCCTCTTGCTTGAGCAAAGAAGTAGCGCCAGCAGGGGCATGTTCACAAGGGGGTGAGAAAAGAGCGGTGTTGAGAACCGCCCTTCTACTCGTTGTGCAGAAATACCGTCTCGCCGGCGACAATGGTGCGCATGACCTTGCCGGCCAGCCGCGCATTCTCGAAGCTGGTGTTGCGCGACCGGGACTTGAGTTCGGTTTCGCTGACCTGCCAGGGATAGTCGAGATCGACCAGAATGAGATCGGCCGGGGCGCCGCGCGCGATACGGCCGCTGTCGAGGCCAAGAATATCGGCGGGGCGGCTGGTCAGTGCTTTGAGGATGGTCAATAGCGGCACCTCCTCGGAATGGACGAGGCGCAGGGCGGCGGCGAGCAGGGTCTCTAAACCGATCGCTCCATCGGTGGCTTCGGCGAAAGGCTGACGCTTGCCCTCGCTATCCTGCGGATCGTGATCGGAATGGATGGTGTCGATGACGCCCGAGCGCAGGCCCTCGATCACCGCCTGACGATCGTCCTCGGAGCGGAGCGGCGTCGCCAGCTTGAAATAGGTGCGATAGCGGCCGATGTCGTTCTCGTTGAGGCAGAGATTGTTGATGGAGAGGCCGGCGGTAACCCTGGCGTTACGCGATTTCGCTGCCTTGAGAATGTCGATCGAGCCGGCGGTTGAGACCTGCGCGGCGTGGTAGCGTACGCCGGTGAGGGCCGCCAATTGCAGGTCGCGCGCCAGCGGGATGGTTTCGGCTTCGCGCGGAATGCCCTTGAGCCCGAGCACAGTGGCGAACAGGCCTTCATTCATCACGCCATCGCCGACCAGCCCGGCATCGGCGAGATGGTGCACGATGGTCATGTCGAAATTGGCGGCATAGGACATGGCGGTGCGCAGCATGGCGGTCGACTGGATCGAATGGCGGCCATCGCTGAGGCAGACCGCGCCGGCCTCCTCCATCAGGCCGAACTCGGTCAGTTCCTTTCCGGCCAATCCCTTGGTGATGCCGCCGGCCGGCAGGACGTTGACCTTGGCGGTTGCCTTGGCGCGCCGGATGAGAAAGTCGACCACGGCGCCATCATCGACGACGGGCAGGGTGTCGGGCATCATCACGAAACTGGTGACGCCGCCGGCCGCCGCGGCTTCACCGGCAGAGGCGAGCGTTTCGCGATATTCCCAGCCCGGCTCGCCTGTAAACACGCGCATATCGACCAGTCCCGGGGCGAGGACGAGCCCGCCGGCGTCAATCACCTCGGCCCCCTCAGGCACGCCCACCGGACCGCCCAGCGCCAGATCGGCAATGCGGCCATTTTCAACCAGCACGGCCCCGCGCTTGTCGGTGCCCGAGGCAGGATCAACGACGCGGGCATTTTCAATCAGCAGCGGGCGGGTCATGCGTCGTCTCCCGACAAGAGGGCATCGAGCACGGCCATGCGCACCGCGACGCCCATTTCCACCTGATCGGTAATCACCGAGCGCGAGCCATCGGCGATGGCCGGATCGATCTCGACGCCCCGATTCATCGGGCCCGGATGCATGACGATCACATCGGGTTTGGCATGCGCGAGTTTGGCTGCGTCGAGCCCATAGAAACGGTAATATTCGCGCACCGAGGGGATCATCTTGCCATTGGCGCGTTCGTGCTGAAGGCGCAGCATCATGACCACGTCGACATCCTTGAGCCCGGCTTCCATGTCGGTGAACACCTCGGTGGCGAGATTTTCGATACCGGCGGGCAGCAGGTTGCGCGGGGCGATCACGCGGGTGCGCACATTGAGCGCGCCGAGCAGCAAGAGATTGGAGCGGGCGACACGCGAATTGGCGATGTCGCCGCAAATGGCAACGGTGAGGCCCGACAGACGATCCTTGTGACGGCGGATGGTCAGGGCGTCGAGCAACGCCTGGGTCGGGTGTTCATGAGCGCCGTCGCCGGCATTGACCACGGCGCAGCCAACCTTCTGGCTCAGCAGTTCCACCGCGCCGGCCGCCGAATGGCGCACGACGAGCACGTCAGGCCGCATGGCGTTGAGCGTGGCGGCGGTATCGACCAGGGTTTCGCCCTTGGAGACGGAACTGGTCTTGACCGACATGTTGACGACCAGCGCGCCCAGCCGCTTGCCGGCGATCTCGAACGAGGATTGCGTCCGCGTCGAGGGCTCGAAGAAAAGATTGATCTGGGTTTTCCCCGAGAGCGTCGGCAGCGATTTGCGCTCCTGCCGGCTCACCGGCACCATGCGCTCGGACCGATCGAGCAGATCGATGATTTCGTGCGGTTTGAGATCCGCGATGGAAATCAGATGGCGTTGGCGGAACGGGGGGAAGTCGCCGGATTGTCCGGCGCTGGAGCTAAGCTGCGGCATGTCGCATCCCTTGCGATTTGCTGCGGTTTAGTCGAGGGGGCAGGGTGGGGCAAGTCCCGAGCGCAATTATCCCCGCCGCAGCCGGTCGAGCGCGCCTTGTAGAATATAGCTCGCCGCAAGCTTGTCGACGATTTCCGCCCGCCGGTCGCGCCGCAGGTCGGCTTCGATCATCATTCTGGTGACGGCCGATGTCGAGAGCCGCTCGTCCCAGAAGGCGATGGGCAGATCGAGTTTTTGCGACAGATTGCGGGCAAAGGCGCGCGTCGATTGCACGCGGGGGCCTTCGCTGCCATCCATATTGAGCGGCAGGCCAAGGATCAGTGCCACCGCCTGATTCTGCGCCACCAGCGTAATAATCCGCTCGGCATCCTGGGTAAATTTGGTGCGCTTGATGGTTTCGAGCGGCGTGGCCGAATAGCGCATAGCGTCGGAAACGGCGACGCCGATGGTCTTGGTGCCAAGATCGAGAGCAAGGATTTTGCCCGAGGGCGGAATGGCGGAGAGGGGATTAGCGTCGTTCAGGATCAAGCCTCCCTTGCGTGTCGGAACAAATAGTGATCGAATTTTGGAGAATGTATAACGAAATAGCCGAATACACTTAATCTTACCCGACCCAAGCTCAATTCCTCGTTGCAAAATTAGTGCATTTAGCGCACTAATGTGGAGGCTGCTTGCCTGCACTCATTGAGCTTTGGAAGTCTCCAGATACGTGTTTATCCCAGAGATCACCACCCTCCGCATTTTCATATCTCTACCACTTACGGGATCGAAGCGGTGGTCCGGATTTCCGATCTGTCATTGATAAAGGGACGGATTAGGAAGTCGGACCTGAAAGTGGCCCAGGAATGGGCAGGGAAAACAGGTGTCTCATTGAGGATGCGTGGAACGCTCAAAACTGATGACGACGATTTTGTCGAGGTCGGAGGCCCCATGCCGGCCATTAGGCGGGCCGAGCCGATGAATGGCTATGTCATTCGGGTGGAATGGGATGATGGACGGGAAGAGGAAATCGACGTTGCCCCGGCTATATTGAGCCATAGGGCCTTCGTCGCCTTGCGAGATAATCCCGCCGCGTTCGCTGCGTTCAAGGTGCGTGATCGCGGGGACAGCCTGGTCTGGACGGATGGCCAGGAGCTTTCGGCGGACTGGATACAGGAGCTGGCGCCAAAGGAACTGGGAAACAAGGAATTCCGTGAAGCGATGACGCAGTTGCGTTTGAGCCTTGACGGCATGGCGGCCCGGCTCGGGATCGCGCGCCGTCTGGTTGCCGACTATCGCAAGGATCGCCCCATTCCCAAGACAGTCGCGCTTGCGACGCGATATCTGCTCGAGCATCAACAGCGCGCGAGTTCGTTTGGCCCATGAAACTCACCTGGTTCGGCAATGCGACCTTTCGTGTTCATATCGGTGGCGCCATCTTGGTAGTCGAGCCGGATGGCTCGCATGCGGCTATCGATCGGACCGAATTGGTGAGCGGGGCTGACCGGGTCGTTGTGCTGGCGGATATCGATTCCGTCGATTCGGTGGGCTGGAAACCGCGGGCGCCCTTGCGTCCGATGGAGGCCGAGGAACAGAATCGTGCCCCGGCCATCGTCGCGCTTGATGCCGACACGCTGGTGATCGATGCCGATGGCGAAGCGCCGGTGGTGATGGCGCGCGCAGCCTTGCCCCCCTTGGGCAAGTGGGTAGAGCAAGCGGTTGTCATCATGAGCGGTGGGGGGCTGGCGGCGCGCGCTTTGGCGCTGGTTGCCGATCGTTCCCCGCGTCTTGTCGTCCTGGCCGGCAGCGACGCCGAGATCGACGCGGCTTTCGAGACGCTGCGCGAGCGACTGGACGGCACCGGCCTTGTCGCGCTCGAACGCGCTTTGGCTGTGGAAGTCTGATTGGCTGTATAAGCCATTTTCATTGTCTTTTCAGCCGCGCCGTTGCTAATGAAGCGGCAAAGACCGCTTTTTCGCTGGAGTTTGCCATGTCTGTCGACGCCGCCACCGTCAAACGCATCGGGCGCCTTGCGCGCATCCGCATCGAGGAGGAGGAAGTCGCCGGCTATCAGAGCGAACTCAACGCCATTCTCGGTTTTGTCGAACAGCTTGCGGAAGTGAATGTCGAGGGCGTCGAAGCGATGACCTCCGTGATGCCGATGCAGTTGCGGCGCCGCGACGACCTCGTTACCGATGGCGGCTATCCCGAGCAGATCGTCAAAAACGCGCCGCTCACCGAAGACAATTTCTTCATGGTGCCCAAGGTGGTCGAATAAATGGCGATCAGCATCGCCATCGAAACGCCTTTGCAGGACGATGTGCGAGCGCTTGTCGCCCGACTCAACGATCATTTGCTGCCGCTTTCGCCGCTTGAATTCCAGTTCAAGATGACCGTCGAGCAGATGGCGGGCAGCGACACGACGCTGTTCGTTGCCCGCAACGAGGCCGGCGCAGCGGTGGGCATGGGGGCGCTCAAGGTGCATGGGCCTGAACTGGGCGAGGTCAAACGCATGTATACCGTGCCGGAGATGCGCGGGCAGCGGGTTGGCCGGCAGATGCTGGAACATATCGTCACCCTGGCGCGGCAGCGCGGCCTCGCTACTGTAATGCTCGAAACGGGCACTGGTGAGGGCATGGCCGAGGCGCATCGGCTTTATGCGCGCTATGGTTTTGTCGAGCGCGGACCGTTTCTCGACTATCCCAACAGCGAGTGGTCGGCCTTTTTCGAGCTGAGGCTCGAGGCGGAGCGGGCCGCATGAAAGAACTGCTGGGGCTGGTTTTTGCGGTGGTGATGGGCGCTGGCGCGGTGGCGCAGGAGGATCTGCGCATCGATCGGACGCGTCTTCACGTCACTGATCCACAAGCCTGCGCGGTACTGGAAAGTAAGGGAATCGAGGCCTTCACCGAGCTCGACTTCCTGGCATTGTCGTTCGAAGACGGCATCCAGTCGATGGAATTTCACTGCAATTTTTACGATGTGAAGGGCCGCAAAGGCAGCACGCATCTGTTCGTCGATGCGATCTGCGAAGCGCCCGGCGAGGTCTATCCCGATATCCTGGCGATAACGCCTTATTCCGAAACCCAGATCCAGGTGGTTTCGGCCTTTGACGCGGCCATGGTTGCCGCCGGCCTTTTCGAGCCGAACCCCGAGGTTGCGACACCGGGCGCAACCCTCTACACACGCTGCGACAATCTGAGCGAGATTACCGTTGACTGATCTGACCAAGCTGAGCCTCGCCGCTGCCCGCAAGGGCCTTACGGACAAGAGCTTTACCGCGACCGAGCTGACCGACGCCTATATCGGCGCCATCGAGGCCGCCAATCCCAAGCTCAATGCCTATGTGGCGACCACGCCCGAGCAAGCGCGCGACATGGCCAGGGCCAGCGACGAGAAGCTGGCGCGCGGCCAGGGCGGCCCGCTCGAAGGCATTCCGCTGGGTGTCAAGGACCTGTTCGCGACCAAGGGCGTGCACACCCAGGCCGCAAGCCACATCCTCGACGGGTTCAAGCCCGAATATGAGTCGACCGTGACCGCCAATCTCTGGCGCGATGGCGCCGTGATGCTGGGCAAGCTCAACATGGACGAGTTCGCCATGGGCTCGTCCAACGAGACGTCCTATTATGGCCCGGTGGTCAACCCGCATCGCGTCGAAGGCTCGGACGCCAAACTGGTCGCAGGGGGGTCTTCCGGTGGTTCGGCCGCTGCCGTCGCCGCGTGGCTGTGCGCCGGTGCAACCGCAACCGATACGGGCGGCTCGATCCGCCAGCCGGCAGCGTTTACCGGTACGGTCGGTATGAAGCCGACCTATGGCCGCGCTTCGCGCTGGGGCACGGTTGCTTACGCATCTTCGCTCGATCAGGCCGGCCCGCTGGCCCGCACCGTCGAGGACGCAGCGCTGCTGATGACGTCGATGTCAGGCTTCGATCCGAAGGATTCGACCTCGGTTGACCTTCCGGTGCCAGACTTCGCCGCTGCTGTCGAACGCGGCGTTAAGGGCCTCACCATTGGTGTTCCGCGCGAATATCGCATGGAGGGCATGCCGCAAGAGATCGAGGCGCTGTGGCAGCAGGGCCTTGAATGGCTCAAGGCCGAGGGCGCGACGGTGAAGGATATTTCGCTGCCGCACACCAAATATGCGCTGCCTGCGTATTATGTGGTTTCGCCGGCCGAAGCCTCGTCGAACCTCGCCCGCTATGACGGCGTGAAATATGGCCTGCGCGTTTCTGGCAAGGATATCACTGATCTTTACGAATTGACCCGCGCCGCAGGTTTCGGCCGCGAGGTAAAGCGCCGCATCATGATCGGCACCTATGTGCTTTCGGCTGGTTATTTCGACGCCTATTACGTCAAGGCGCAGAAGGTTCGCACGCTGATCAAGAAGGATTTCGAAGAGGTCTTCTCGGCCGGCGTCGACGCCATCCTGACCCCGGCCACCCCATCGGCTGCCTTCGCTATCGGCGACGAGGCGCTGGCTGCCGATCCGGTGGCGATGTATCTCAACGACGTGTTCACGGTGACGGTGAACATGGCTGGCCTGCCTGGCA
Source organism: Devosia sp. (assembly GCA_026126125.1). Classification (GTDB taxonomy): domain Bacteria; phylum Pseudomonadota; class Alphaproteobacteria; order Rhizobiales; family Devosiaceae; genus Devosia. The sequence continues at coordinate 21,365 of JAHCJW010000023.1, read as the reverse complement.
TCGCCGTTCCGGCCGGCCGGGACGGGCAGGGGCTGCCGCTCGGGCTGCAGCTTATCGGCAAGCCGTTCGACGAGGAAACGCTGTTCGCGGCGGCGCGCGTTATTGAAAAGAGCACCGGCGACGACTTCGCGCCTACGCGCTGGTGGTAAAGGTTATGCAGTGGCGGCGCTTGATCGCGCCGCCAATCCGCACTATGTGCCGCCCATGCACAAGTTGAAGCTGGTTGTGACGCGCCCCATGGCTGCGTCCGGTCCGACAGGGATCACGCCGATGGCCGTCGATATATTTTCCACGCTCGATTGGTCCGAGCCGCCCAAGGATATGAGCAAGCCGCTGCAGGCACTGTGGTGGCTGAAAAAGGGTGAACTGCGCGTCGGCCCCGAATGGGAACGCGCCCATATGATCGTGCAGGCGATGGAAGGCGTGCAGGCTTTCGATTGGGTGCATGCGCTCATGCACTGGATCGAGGCCGATATGGGCAATGCCGACTATTGGTATCGTCGCGCCGGCAAGCGCCGCGCCACCGCCAGTGTCAGCGCCGAATGGGAACATATCGCGGCGGCGCTGAGCGAAGTGACCAAGCACTGACCAACGCCCGGGCGTGCCCGGTTTACAGTCCATACTGGCCAACCTCACTGCCGGGCTTGTCCCGGCGGTCCATACGATGCCGGCCCAGGGTGGATTGCCGGGCCAAGCCCGGTCATGGCGACGAGCGGCAGCCGATAGGCTACCGATTGTCGAGCTGGCGGGGCCTCAGCGCGTCTCGGACTGACCGGACATGATTTCTTTGTTGCGCGGGACGGGCCGTGGATCCAGATTTTGCGCATGGCGCGGTTGAAATCGCCGCGCCAGCGGTGCACACCAGCACGGTAAAATTGGATGAGGATTTGCCGTGACCGCCGCCAAGCTGCCCGCAGAATGTGAAACCAAGGACGATGTGCGCGCCGAGATCGATCGTATCGACCAGGCCCTGCTCACGCTGTTCGCCGAGCGGCACAGCTATGTCACGCGCATGGCCGAAATCAAGACCGATCCGCATGAAGCCTATGACCCGACCCGCATTGAGGCGATCGTGACAAAGGTTCGCAGGCGCAGCGTCGACCTTGAGCTCGACGAGGACCAGGCCGAGTTGATCTGGCGAACGCTGATCGATTGGAACGTCAATTACGAAAAGGGCATCATCGCCGCCCGCCGCCGCGCCAGGTGAGGCGCGAGCCTGTTGCAACGCCGGGACAAGCCCGCTAAGCACAATCGCGAAATTCTATGATTTTCAGGACCGCCAAGTGACCCTCGTCGATACCCGCACCCCCGACAAGAAGCGCCTGATTTCCGGCTCGACCGGCGATTGGGAAGTGATCATCGGCATGGAAGTGCATGCGCAGGTGACGAGCGAAAGCAAACTGTTCTCGGGCTCGTCGACCGCTTTCGGTAATCCGCCCAATGCCAATGTCAGCTTCGTCGACGCGGCCATGCCTGGCATGCTGCCGACGATCAACGAGGAGTGCGTGCGCCAGGCCGTACGCACCGGGCTGGGGCTCAAGGCGCAGATCAATAAGCGCTCGGTTTTCGACCGCAAGAATTATTTCTATCCCGACCTGCCGCAGGGCTATCAGATCAGCCAGTTCAAGGACCCGATCGTAGGCGAGGGCAAGGTCTTGCTCGACGTCGATGGCGAGCAGATCGAGATCGGCATCGAGCGCCTGCATCTGGAGCAGGACGCCGGCAAATCGATCCACGATCTCAGCCCCAGCGAAACCTATGTCGATCTCAATCGCGCCGGGGTGGCGCTGATGGAAATTGTCTCCCGGCCCGATCTGCGCAGCGCCAAGGAGGCGGCGGCCTATTTCAACAAGCTGCGCGCCATCCTGCGCGCGCTCGGCACCTGCGACGGCAATATGGAGCAGGGTTCCATGCGCGCCGACGTCAACGTTTCGGTCCGTCGTCCCGGCGGCGACTTCGGCACGCGTTGCGAAATCAAGAACGTCAATTCCATTCGCTTTGCCGGCCAGGCGATCGAATATGAAGCTCGTCGGCAGATCGACATTCTTGAGGATGGCGGCAGCATCGACCAGGAAACGCGCCTGTTCGATCCCAAGAACGGCGAGACCCGTTCGATGCGCTCCAAGGAAGAAGCGCATGACTACCGCTATTTCCCCGATCCGGACCTGCTGCCGCTCGAATTCGACGACGCCTTCATCGCCAGCCTTGCCGGCGATTTGCCGGAATTGCCGGACGAGAAGCAGGCGCGCTTCATCGCTGACTATGGGGTCACCGCATATGATGCGATGGTGCTGACGCTCGACCGCGAAACCGCCGATTACTACGAATCCTGCGTCGCCTTTGGCGACAGCAAGCGCGACGGCAAGGCCGTGGCCAATATCCTCAATGGCGACGTGGCGGCCTTTGCCAATAGCCAGGGTCTGGCGGTCTGGGAAACTCATTTGCAGCCCAGCCAGATTGCCGGCCTGGTCGACCTCATCGCCGCCAGCACCATCTCCTCCAAGGGCGGCAAGGACGTGCTGCAGATACTCATCGCCGAGGAGCCCGAGGGCAATCCGGCGGAAATCGTCGAGCGGCGCGGGCTCAAGCAGGTCACCGATCTGGGCGCCATCGAGAAAATCGTCGACGAGATCATCGCCGCAAATCCCGATCAGGTCGAGAAGGTGAAGGCCAAGCCGACCATGATCGGCTGGTTCGTCGGCCAGGCGATGAAAGCCTCAGGCGGCAAGGCCAATCCGCAGGCGCTCAACGAGCTGATGAAACAAAAGCTCGGCATCGAATAAGGCGTATTGCCTGTTTGTAGTCGATCAGGCCGCCCGCAGTGTCGGGCGGCCTTTTCTTTTTCAGGATGCCGGCGCTTTGCGCCAGATCTGGCGGATGCGCCCGTCGATGAACAAGAGGCCGAAAAAGATCACCAGCATGCCGGCGATCTGCACCGGCAGAATGGTTTCGCCCAAAACGGTGACGCCCAGAATCAGGGCCGAGATTGGCGCGATGAAGGTCGTGGTGGCGAAATTGGTGGCGCCGACCCGGGGCAGGATGCGGTACATGACCTGGAAGGTGAAGGTGGTCGACATCAGCCCGATGGCGAGCGCGGCACCATAGCTTTCCGCGCGCATCATCACCGGCGCACCCTCGACGAGGAACGCGATGGGGACGGCGACGATGGCGGCGCCGGTAAGGGCGATCGTAGCCAGCGCCGTAGGCTCCACCTGGCTGAAACTGCGGGTAATGTTGAGCGACACCGCATAGCACAGCGTTGCCCCCAGACAGGCGGCGACGGCCCAGAGCTGGGAAGCGCCGCCACCGGACAGCGCCGGCGACACCAGGATGGCAGCGCCGACAAAGCCGATGGCCACGCCGGCTATCTTGGTGGGCGATGCCTTCTCCCCGCCAATCCATACATGCGAGATGATCGCTGTCATCATGGGCGTCAGCGCGTTGATGATCGCGGCGATGCCGCTGGCCAGATGCGCCTGCGCCAGCGGGAACAGAGCAAAAGGGATGGCATAGGCGATGATGCCGAGCAGGCCAATCTGCAACCAGAGCCTGGGGTCGCGGGGCACCGGTTTGCGCAGCGCCGCCATCACTACCCAGCACCCCAGGGCGCCAATGGCGACGCGCAGGCTGGTGACCCAGAGCGGACCGATTTCACGGATCAATACGGCATTGAAGATGAACGAGCAGCCCCAGATGGCGCCCAGAAAAATGATCCAAAACCAATCACGCAGACTCATTAGGGCCGCTCCTTTGACAATGGGCCGGACGCTACGCTCGACCGGAACAAAGGTCGAACCGATTTTGACGATGGGGGCCATCAATTGTCGTGATGGGGGCGGCGCTCTCAAACGAAGCGCAACAGCTTTGCAAAGTGTTGAAACCAAACACCTGAGCCGCACAAACAAAGAGGGCAGAGCCTTGGTGCTCTGCCCTTGTTTCCTGCCGCTCTGGAGGGGCCTTCGCCCTATTCTTTTCCGAACATCATGCGGACGGCGCGTTTGCCGCCGGGGGCGAAGACGTCGATATCGACATGAACCGGCTCCTGCACCATGCGGCGGGTGCGGGCCGAGAGGGTCATCACGACGCTCAGGAGGTCACCCACCGATCGGCGCTGCCGAGGCAAGATCCGGTCTGTCATCCCGCTCAGCGCCTTGTTGCGTACCCGCATATCGGGTGAGGCGAGGGGCGATCGGCCGATGAAATTGGCCAATTCGATCAAGGCGTTCCGTTCGCTCATTGGGCTACTCCAGACACAAGCACCAAACTGCTACCGTTTTCCGACGCGACAATTGCTCGCCGCACCGATTCTTGGGGACTAGCCCTGCATGGCGAGGCAGGCCAGGCTCTGTTCCTTGAGGCGATTGCACATGGTCGTCGCATCGTCCCGGCCGCCGAACCCGACGAAGCGGGCGCGATAGAACACCTGGCCGTTCTTTTCGAAACGTTCGACATAGGAGCGGAAATCGCCCAGGCCGCCAACCTTGCCTGCGGCATCGGACAACATGGCCCGTGCGCTGGCTTCCGATGGACCGGCGCCGATCTGCACGACCCAGCCGCCGATATTGCCCGCGGCGGTCTGCACCGAGCCGCTGGTCAAAAGGTCGACCGGCTGGTCGGCGCCGACGGCGGCAGGGGGCGCGAGCGGAGCCGACGGGGCGGTCTGGCCCAGGGCGGCCGGTGGCGCGCCCAGATTATAGGTTTCGCTCAGCCACGCACCGATAATGTCGTTGCTCGGATAGGCCGGCGTCGGCGCCTGCGTGGGAGCGGCAAGGATAGCGGCGGCCTGTACGGCCGGCTGCAGGCCGAGATCGGTCGGTGCGGCGGCCGGAACCGGCGCTGCCGCGGGCGGCGCGATGCTGGCCACGGCGACTGGAGCCTGCTGCTGCGGCTGCTGCTGCTGCTGAGGCTGCGCGCCATTGCGGGCGACGAGTTCGGCCAGACGGAAGCCGGGCAGCGGCATGGGCATGACGAAAACCGGACGGGTGGGCTGGGCGACGGCGACCTGCACATTGCTGTTGCCCTGCCGGCCGGGGACCGGAACCATGGCGGTGCGCAGATAGTCGCCGCGACGGCCCTTGGTCAGGTAGGAAGCCACCAGCTGGCGCACCTTTTCGTCGCGCGAGGCGGCGGAGTTGAAGCCGAAAGCGACGATGACGATGTGGCGATTGTCCTTGCGGGCGGCGGTTAGCAGGTTCGAGCCGGCGGCGTTGATATAGCCGGTCTTGATGCCATCGACGGCGCCCATATAGCCCAGCACGCGGTTGTGGTTGCCATAGGTCTTGCCGCCATAGCGGAAGGCCGTGGTCTGGAAAAACTCGTAATACTGCGGAAAATGCTGGTAGATGGCGATGCCCAGGATAGCCTGGTCGCGCACCGTGGTCACCTGACCGCCATCGGGAAGACCAGAGGCGTTGCGATAGGTGGTGTTGCGCATGCCCATGGCGCGGGCGGTTGCGGTCATCCGTTCGGCGAATTTGCTCTCGCTGCCCGAGATGTGCTCGGCGATCACGCGGGCCATGTCATTGGCCGAAAGCGTCACCAACGACTTGATCGCGTCTTCCACGGCGATGGTGGAGCCGGCGCGCAGGCCGAGCTTGGTCGGCACGGCGGCGGCGGCGTGGCTCGACACGGTCATCTTGGTCGAGAGGCTGAGATTGCCCGCCTGCAGTTCCTGGAACAGCACGTAGAGCGTCATCACCTTGGCGACCGAGGCCGGATAGCGCTTGGAATCGGCGGCCTCTTCATAGAGGACATGGCCGGACTTGGCGTCCACCACTATCCCCGCATATTTTCGCAGATTTTCGATGGCGTGGGCAGGCGCCGCGCTGGGCAGGCCAATAGCCAGGGCAACGAGGAATGCGGCGGCGGCGCGAAAAAATGTCGCGCGCCAAGGGGTCTTGGCCTGGGAGGTCAACCCGGTACTCCAACTCTACTCGATCGAGCCGAAATGGGCTCGTACGCAACAAGAACACGCGACGACTGCGGCTCGAAACGCCCCCGCAATCCGAACCGATTGTTTCCCGAAGATTAGCTCGCGCCCGTTACCATTCGGTAAAATGCCATCGAATTTCGCCGCTTGTGACAATCGCAACACCCTGGGGCGGCGCGGCGTTTTCCTGGAACGGGATTGTGCGAAATGCTTGATTTTCGCGGTCACGTTTTCGCGAAGCAATAGGCCTTAACATGGGACGGATTTTGCCTACATAATGGGTCCCACCAGCTGCTTCGTTTTTAGCCACGACAGTTAGATTTCAATGACCCGAACTTCTTCATATTCGACGCAGCATTTCCGCTCGACCAGCGGCGCCAGCGCCTTGATTCCGGCCGTTGCAGGCCCCAAGGACGACGATGGCGACCGCAAGGGCGGCAACGATGCGGGCTTCGAAACCGGGACCGTCACCAAGACGCGTCCCAAGACCAAGCGGCCGAACCTCTATCGGGTTTTGCTGCTCAACGACGACTACACGCCGATGGAATTCGTCGTTCTGGTGCTGCAGGACGTCTTCAACAAATCGCACGAAGACGCCATGCACATCATGCTGCACGTACACCAGAAGGGGGTGGGTGAGTGCGGCGTATATCCTTACGAGGTGGCCGAAACCAAGGTCACCCGCGTCATGGATACGGCTCGCAAGAACCAGCATCCGCTGCAATGCGTGATGGAAAAACAGTAGGAACATCATATGCCCTCATTTTCGCGCGGACTCGAAAAGGCCCTGCACCAGGCAATGAACCTCGCCCGTGAGCGCAACCATGAGTTCGCCACGCTCGAGCACCTTCTGCTTGCCCTGACCGACGACCGCGAGACGATCGCCGTGCTCAATGGCTGCGATGTCGATGTCGACGCGCTCAAGAGCGACCTCGAAGATTTCATCAATGAGGAACTGGACAGCCTCATCGTTTCCAACGGGCAGGATGCGCGACCGACCGCCGCGTTCCAGCGCGTCATCCAGCGCGCGGTCATCCATGTGCAGTCCTCCGGCCGCGAGGAAGTCACCGGCGCCAATGTGCTCGTCGCGATCTTCGCCGAGCGCGAGAGCCATGCCGCCTATTTCCTCGAACAACAGGACATGAGCCGGCTCGACGCGGTCAACTTCATCTCTCACGGCATCACCAAGTCCGGTCCGAGCGAGGAACGCAAGGTGCGCGGCGCCGAGGACGGTGAGGGGGCCCAGGAAAGCGGCGCCGAGGGGAAGAAGTCTTCAGCCCTGGCCGATTTCTGCGTCAACCTCAACGAGAAGGCCCGGCAGGGCAAGATCGACCCGCTGATCGGACGCGACGCCGAATTGCGCCGGACCATTCAGGTGCTTTGCCGCCGCTCGAAGAACAATCCGCTCTATGTGGGTGATGCCGGCGTCGGCAAGACGGCTATCGCGGAAGGCCTGGCGCGCAAGATCATCGAGGGCGACGTGCCCGAAGTGCTCAAGGAAGCGGTCATCTACGCGCTCGACATGGGCTCGCTGCTCGCCGGCACCCGCTATCGCGGCGACTTCGAGGAGCGTCTCAAGTCGGTGATGAAGGAACTCGAGAAGATGCCGCATGCGGTGCTCTTCATCGACGAGATCCACACCATGATCGGCGCCGGCGCGACCTCGGGTGGTGCGCTCGACGCGTCGAACCTGCTCAAGCCCGCTCTGGCCTCGGGCGCGATCCGCTGCATCGGCTCGACCACCTATAAGGAATATCGCCAGTTCTTCGAAAAGGATCGGGCGCTGGTCCGGCGCTTCCAGAAGATCGACGTCAACGAACCGACCGTTCCAGACGCCATCGAGATCGTGAAGGGCCTGCGGCCTTATTTCGAGGACTTCCACAAGCTCAAATATACTGACGAGGCCCTCAAGGCTGCCGTGGAATTGAGCGCGCGCTATATTTCCGACCGCAAGCTGCCCGACAAGGCCATCGACGTGATCGACGAGACCGGCGCCAGCCAGATGCTGGTGCCCGAGGATCAGCGCAAGAAGGTGATCGATGTCGAAGACATCGAAGCCACGATTGCCTCCATCGCGCGCATCCCGCCCAAATCGGTCAGCAAATCCGACGCCGAACTGCTGTCGAGCCTCGAACAGAGCCTCAAGACAGTGGTGTTCGGGCAGGATCAGGCGATCACCGCGCTGTCTTCGGCCATCAAGCTTGCCCGCGCCGGGCTGCGCGAACCGGAAAAGCCCATCGGCTCGTATCTCTTCACCGGCCCGACCGGTGTTGGCAAAACCGAGGTGGCAAAACAGCTTGCCGACACGCTCGGCGTCGAGCTGCTGCGCTTCGACATGTCCGAATATATGGAACGCCACACGATCAGCAGGCTGATTGGCGCTCCCCCGGGCTATGTCGGCTTCGATCAAGGCGGGCTGCTCACCGACGGCGTCGATCAGCACCCCCATTGCGTCGTGCTGCTCGACGAAATCGAAAAGGCCCATCCCGATCTCTACAACATCCTGTTGCAGGTGATGGATCACGGCAGGCTGACCGATCACAACGGCAAGGCGGTCGACTTCCGCAATGTCATCCTGATCATGACGTCGAATGTCGGCGCCGCCGAGCTGGCAAAATCGCCGATCGGTTTTGGCCGCAAGCGCGAGCAGGGCGACGATGAAGAGGCGATCAACCGCACCTTCTCGCCCGAGTTCCGCAACCGTCTGGATGCCATCATCTCCTTCGCGCCGCTCCCGCGCGAAGTGGTGCGCCGCGTGGTCGAGAAGTTCGTTCTGCAGCTCGAAGGCCAATTGGCCGAGCGCGGTGTCACGATCAATCTGACGCCGGAGGCGGCCGACTGGCTGGCCGAGCACGGCTATGACGAACGCATGGGCGCCCGCCCGCTGGGTCGGGTCATTCAAGAATACGTCAAGAAGCCTCTGGCTGATCAGGTGCTGTTCGGCGAACTGGTCAATGGCGGCAATGTCACTGTTGCCGTGGTCGGCGAAGGCAGCGATGCCAACCTTGAGCTGGTCGCTGTGCCGCCGCGTCCGGCCAAGCCCAAGGCACTGCCCAAGCCAAAAAAGCCCAAGGCCACGGCCGACAAGAACTAAAACGCGAAGGCCGGGAGCGATCCCGGCCTTTTTCACGCTCTGGCAATGGTTTAAACCAGTAGGCGCCATGCTTGTCGCAGCACGCGAGCGCGGCACGCGTATGTCTTCCGAAGCCGGTTCCGCTTTCGGGAAATGTGCGCTAAGCTTGGCGCGCTGCCCAGAGATGCCCAATGGTGAACGCTGCATAGATGGCGACGGGCAGGAACAGGGCGCTGATGCCCGCGTGCCGATAGAGCAGGGCACCGATGGCGGCGCCCGCCAGCAGGCCGAGCCAGACTCCCAGGTGTTGCGCCCAGCGCCAGGGCGGCACCTTGCCGGTGAGCGCCAGCGCCAGATCCTGCCCGGCGACATAGAGGGTTCCGGTGACGAAGGTGGCGCCAAGCCGGACCGCGCCGCGCATTGGCAGAATGGCGTTTTGGGCCCCGGCCGTGGCCGCCAGCACCAACATGGTCTGGTGCGGCGGATAGCCGGCCAGAACCAGGGAGACGGTCAGTGTAACTCCAAACAGGACGGCGGCGCTGGCCAGTGCCGGCCCCCAGCGCGGGCCTGAGAAGGCAAGGAAGGCTCCGATGACGCTGCCGATGAAGAACAGGGCGATAAGGGACCCGGTCAGCACCACGACCGGCCAATTGGCATCGACCAGCGCCGTGCCGCCCTGGGTGGTGTTGCCGCTCATGAACGAGGTGTAGTAGCCGCCCAGTTCGATGAAGCCGATAGCGTCGACGAAGCCCGCCGCCGCCGTCAGCAGCATGCCAAGGGTCAGATGACGGGCAGGGGTCATGACCGCATCGTCCTGTCGGGGTTAGAGCTTGGTCGCGATAGCTTTGGCCAGCATGGCCAGTTCCGCATCATCGGCCCGACCGGTTGCATGGGCGCCAAGGGCCACCCCATCATAGGCCGGAATCAGATGGAAATGCAGGTGAAACACCGTCTGCCCGGCTGGCGCCTCGTTGAATTGGGCGAGGCGAATTCCGTCCGCCCCCGTTGCCGCGACCACGGCCCTGGCCACGCGCTGCACCAGCGGCATGACGGTGGAGAGCACGGCAGGATCGGCATCCACGAGGTTGCGCGACGGCGCCTTGGGAATGACCAGCGTATGGCCCTTGGACTGGGGAAAAATATCCATCATCACCAGCGCCACCTCGTCTTCGTGGACCTTGTGGCACGGCAACTCGCCATTGAGAATCTTGGCGAAGATATTGGATGGATCGTAGCTCATGAAACCCTCGAAACTGTCATTCGGCCGGTACTGTGGCCTCGTCGGTGGCATTGCTGGCATAGCGGAAGCGGAAGAAATTCAGCACCGCCAGCCCGGTCAGCGTCACCGGCACATATTTGAAGCCGCGCGTGATGAAGAATAGCGCGATTCCGACCGCGGTTTCAGCGCTCATCGCGCCCTTGCCCATGGCCGAGGTAAAGGAGGACGGCACGATGTGACGATAGATGAGGTCGTCGGAGCGATAATAACGCCGTGCCCGCGCCGCGAAGGCGCGCTTGGAGGCGGAATAGGCCTTCAATTCGTCCAGTCCCATATCGCCATGGAACTCCACTTCCGAGCCCAGCGCCCACACTTCGGGCGGCGTGAGGCGGTCTTTGCCGATCGCCGTGAACCGATCGGTGAGATCGCGGAAGGTGACATAGTTGGCGTTCCAGCAATCCTCGCTCTTGGCGCCGTGCGAAAGCACCAGCACGTCGGCGCGGGCCAGCTTTTCTTGCATGCCTTCGTAGCGGCCGCAGGAAAAATCGACGCCCGACTTCGCCGTTTCGACGATGGCGCCGCGATTTTCCAGCGCCGCGACCATCGCCGCGCCGAAGGCGCCGCTGGCCCCCGTCACCAGAAACCGCCGCCCCTCGATCTGGCAGGTGGTGCCGAAGAGGAGGTCGAACACATTGGCGAAGGAGGAGAAGAAATTGTGCGGATAGACGTGATGCATGGCGTGGTAGTTGTTGTTCACCCACCACAGACCCTGCTTGCCGCCGACCCGTTCCATCGACATGTGATTATAGTCCAGCCCTTCCTCGCGCAGGGTCATGACCAGCATGAAAGTACGCAAAACGGCCACCGCTGCGATCGGCGGCCAGGAAAAGATCAGGAGAAAGATCGCGGTCCCCGCCATCGAGGTCAGATATTCGGGCAGGATGTGGAACCAGATATTGGACCGCGCATAGGCCGGGTTGACCTGCATGTCGAGGCCGAGAAACTTGTGGTGCACCCAGTGCCACGACGAGAATCTGCGCAAGAGCGGGTTGGTCGATTTCTCCCAGCGATGCAGCAGCCAATGCAGGGCATCGAACAGTGCCGTGGAGACAATGAAAACCACACCTGCCTGCAGCAGGAAAATCAGGATATCCCAAGCCATGTTTTCTGTTTAATGCGCTTGGGGCCCAAGGAAAAGCCTCTTTGCGCGCCGATCACCGGTCCGTGCGCGCGCCGCGTCGATAGGGCGTGAAGTTTTCGAGCACTTCCTGCTCGCGCTCGATCGCCGGTCGCTCGTCTTCGAGATAGCTCGCCACGGCCTGACGCAGGCCGGGATGGGCGATCCAATGCGCCGAATGGGTTGTCACCGGCGTATAGCCTCGCGCCAGCTTGTGCTCGCCCTGCGCCCCCGCCTCGACCACGGCCAGGCCATGAGCGATGGCGTAGTCGATGGCCTGATAGTAGCAAAGCTCGAAATGCAGGAACGGCACGTCGCGCGTCGCCCCCCAGTTGCGGCCATAGAGCCGGTCGCGACCGCGAAAATTGATCGCGCCGGCGATCGGCGTGTCGCCGTCATAGGCCAGCATCAGCACCACGCGATCTGCCAGATATTGACCGAGCAGGGAAAAGAATTGCCGGTTGAGATAGGGGCGGCCCCATTTGCGGGCGCCGGTATCCTCGTAAAAATCGAAGAACGCGTCCCAGTGCCGCTCCGCGATCTCGCTGCCGCTGAGCCAGCGCACTGTCAGCCCTTCAGCAAGAGCGTCGCGCCGCTCGCGTCTTATCACCTTGCGTTTGCGCGAGGAGAGGGTTTCGAGAAATTGCTCGAAATCGCCAAAGCCCTGATTGTGCCAGTGAAACTGCGTGTCCACCCGCCTGAGCCAAGCTGCGGCTCCGGCCAAATCCGCCTCCGCTTCGGGCAGGAAAGTGAGATGGACTGATGAGGCGTTGCGTTGCAGCGCCAGATCTTGCGCGGTCTGCAACAGGGCGGCCTTCACCGCGATATCGTCCGAGGGCACCAGAAGCTTCGGCGCCGTCACCGGCGTGAAGGGGACCGAGCCTTGCAGTTTGGGATAATAGCTGCCGCCGGCCCGCTCCAGCGCATTGGCCCAGCCATGGTCGAAGACATATTCGCCCATCGAGTGGGATTTGAGGAACAGCGGCAGCAGTCCGAGCGCGGTTCCCGTTTCATCGGCGATGATGATGTGCTGTGGCTGCCAACCCGTGCGCCCCGTGGCGCAGCCCGATTCTTCCAGCGCCAGGAAAAAGCCGTGATCGAGGAAGGGATTGTCGGGCACCCCATCGGTGCCCGGCACGAGGCTGTTCCATCTCTCGGCCGGGATCGAGGCCGTGGACGAATGAATGGTGGCGGTGAAGCTCTTAGGAGACACTGTCCGGGTTGAACCCTTCGAACACGATCTGGTCGATGTAGGGACGGACCGCCTCGGCTTCAACCGGCGAGCGGATGGTCCAGGCCGTCACCGGCTTGCCCAGCGTCCGCCAGAAGATGATGGCGGGCAAAGCCAGAGCGTCCTTGGCGCAGGAAATGAAATCGAATTGCGTCTCGTGCCAATGCAGCAGGTGACGCAGCACATAGCGCTCCTCTTCGGTGAGGCTGGGCTCATGGTCCTTGGAGGCATAATCATGGGTGATGATACCGCGCGGACCGGCAAAGCCGAATTCGCGCACGAGCGTTATGAGGCGCGGATCGAACGATTCGACGGTGACCGGGCCGCTGTAGCGCGCCAGCGCGTCGGCGACGGTTTTGGCCAGTTGGCGCGTTGCGGCGGCATCGGGCTGATGTTTGAGCTCGATCTGCAGCAGGGTGCGTCCGGCGATCTGCTCGAGAAAGGCCTCCAGGGTCTGCGGCCGGTCGCCTGCCTTGCTGTCGAGCAAGGTCATGGCGGTCATCTCCGCCGCGCTGCGCCCGCTGACCAGCCCCGATTCCCCGGTCAGGCGCTGCAGTTTTTCGTCGTGGAACACCACGGCATGGCCATCGCTGGTCAGTTGAAGGTCGCATTCAATGGCGAAATCGCCGGCTATGGCGGCGGCAAAGGCACTGGCGCTGTTCTCGATAACGCCGGCAGCCCGATCATGCAGGCCGCGATGGGCGACGGGGCGCGGAAAGAGCTGGGTGGTCATGGCACGCTCGCAAGAGGAAAGGAGGCGCTCTGATGACATGGGTTCATGTCAGTTTCGTCACGCCTCCCGCGGGCCTCAGACTTCGAGAATAGCGTCGATTTCGACGGCCGCGCCCAGGGGCAGGGAGGCCACACCGAAAGCGGCGCGGGCATGCTTGCCCTTGTCGCCAAGGATGCCGACGATGAGGTTGGAGGCGCCATTGGCCACCAGATGCTGCTCGTTGAAATCGGGGGTCGAAGCCACCAGGACGGTCAGCTTCAATACCTGCTTGATGTCCTGCAGCGGCACGCCGGCCATGTGCACGATCTGCGCCAGAATGTTGACCGCGGCCAGTTCGGCGGCGTTGCCGCCCTGGACGACATTCATGGTGTCGCCCAGCCTGCCCTGCACCACGCCGGTGCCGTCGCTGGAAATCTGGCCCGAAACATAGAGCAGATTACCGCTGCGGGTCACCGGTACGTAGCTGGCGACGGGCGCCTTGGCGGCGGGGAGTTCGTAGCCGTACTCGCGAAGTTTTTCGATCGGGTCGGTCATTTGGTCTTGCCTTCTAGGTCTTCTGCTTCTTCTTCGGAGGCCGGAACCGACGAGGTGTCGGGCCGGGAGGTGTATAGCTTGCCACGGACCACGGCTGCGCGCCCGAAGCGGGTGCGGACACGATCCATCGCCCGTTCCGCCGCAGCCTTGCGCGCCACTTGTGGCTCCAGCAGATCCGCTGGATCTCTGCCATCCGCCGCTTCTATGCCGGACACGCCGATGCCGATGAGACGAAAGGGCGTGCCATCGGTTTCGCGCTGCAACAAGCTCATGCCGGTTTCATAGAGCACATTGGCAAGCTGTGTGGGCATCATCAAGTGTCGGGCGCGCGTACGCAACCTAAATCCGGCCGTCTTGAGTTTCAACGTGACGGTGTCGCCCACGACATTCTTGGCTTTGAGCCGGTCGGACAGGCGCTCGCAGCATTTTAAAAGCTCGGTGGACAACTCGTCCAATGTGGCGAGGTCACGATTGAAAGTGGTTTCCGAGGAGATCGTCTTCATCTCGCCATCCACCGACACGCGTCGCGCGTCCTGCCCCTGCGAAAGCCGCGCGAGGCGGGCGCCCGATTCGCCGTAAAGACGCATGAGACGTGCGGGATCTTCCTGCTGGAGCTGACCGATCGTGTGATAGCCGTCTTTCTTGAGGGTCTCGTAAAAGACCTTGCCGACGCCGAAGATCAGGCTGATCGGCTTGGGGGCCAAAAAGGACAGCGTTTCCTCCATGCCGATAGCGGCGAAGCCGCGGGGCTTGTCGAGATCGGAGGCCACTTTGGCGAGAAACTTGTTGTGGCTGAGCCCAACCGAAATCGACACGCCGATTTCCTCTTCGACGCGGCGGGCAAACCGCGCCAGCACCAGTGCAGGGGGCGCCTTGTGCAGGGCCTGGGTGCCGGAAAGATCGAGAAAGGCCTCGTCGATGGAAAGCGGCTCGACCAATGGGGTCAGCATGTCCATATGCCGCCTTATCTGCCGGCTGACATCGACATATTTGGCCATGTTGGGCTTGATGATCACCGCGTCGGGGCACAGCTCCCGCGCCTTGAACATCGGCATGGCCGAACGAACGCCGCTTTGACGGGCGATATAGCAGCAGGTGGACACCACGCCGCGCACGCCGCCGCCGATGATCAGCGGCTTGTCGCGCAAGGAGGGATTGTCGCGTTTTTCGACCGAAGCGTAGAAAGCGTCGCAATCGACATGGGCGATGGAGAGTGCGAACAGCTCGCTATGACCGCGCAACCGTGGCGAGCCGCAGGCAGGGCAACGCGCTGGTTCGGCGGTGCCGGATCCGGTCGTCAGGCAGTCGCGGCACAGCCAGTCCATCCCTCAAAACTCATCCCGCGGGGTTGAGCTTGTACCACACCTGCATGAAGGCTTCCGGGGTGGTGCCGGAATTGGCGCAGAGCGCGAGCAGCAGCGCCTCGTTGGCGGCGAAGTGGTCGATGAGCCCTCTTTGCAGGCGGGACGTGCCGAGCGCGGACCGCAGGCTCTGCGGATCGAGCCCAGCCTGCTGCATGAACGCCAGAAGCTCCTCGGGATTTTCGGCAAGATGGCCCAGGCAAGCATCGGCAAGAGCCGAAACATTTGGTGCCAATGTGCTGGGCGCGGGCAAGATCGGCCTCATTTGAGGTTTTGTAACGGTTGGAATGCTACCTCAGAAGCGCGAGGAAGCGAAGGGGCGCCGCGTTTCGGACATGGGAAAAGCCGATCCGGCACCCCATTTCAGCCCGAAGGCCAGCCCGCAAGCGAGGATCCATGCCCAAGACAGTGATGATCGTGGAAGACAACGAGCTCAACATGAAGCTCTTCAACGATCTGCTCGAATCGCGCGGCTATCGTGTCATCCAGACCCGCAATGGCTTGGAGGCGCTGGATCTGGCGCGGGCGCATATGCCCGACCTGATCCTGATGGACATCCAGCTTCCCGAAGTATCGGGCCTGGTCGTTACCAAGTGGCTCAAGGACGACGAATTCCTGGCGCACATTCCCGTCATCGCGGTCACGGCCTTTGCCATGAAGGGTGACGAGGAGAGAATTTTACAAGGCGGGTGCGAGGGTTACATCTCCAAGCCCATCTCGGTGCCTCACTTTCTGGAAACTATTGCCCGCTATATTGGGCCTGCCTGAAGAAGAGGCCTGCAACGACGCGGGTTTTCCAGTTGAATCGCGGCGCGCCGGCTTCGGCGGCAGCGCCGTATTCTGCTTTGCCTTGGGGGAAGAAGCGTGACTGCGCGCGTTTTGATCGTTGACGACATTCCAACGAATGTTCGGCTGCTCGAGGCGCGGCTGGCGGCCGAATATTTCGAGGTGACGACGGCAAGCTCCGGGCCGCAGGCGCTCGACATCTGCGCAACGAGTGACGTCGATATCATCCTGCTCGATGTGATGATGCCGGGCATGGATGGATTTGAAGTCTGTCGCCGGCTCAAGGCGAACCACAAGACCCATCACGTGCCCGTGCTGATGATCACCGCGCTCGATCAGCCTTCCGACAGGGTGAAGGGCCTTGAGGCAGGCGCCGACGATTTTCTCACCAAGCCCGTCGACGACATGCAGCTCATGGCGCGTGTTAAAAGCCTGGTGCGCCTCAAATCCTTGACGGACGAGCTACGCGCCCGCGCTCTCACCGGGCAGCAGATCGCCATCGAAGAAGCCTTGCGCGCGATGGATAACATTTCGGCTTCCGGCGGCTCCATTCTCCTCATCGACAGCGATACGCGTCACGCCGAGAGAATAAAGGGCTATCTGGCCGCCGAGCATAAGATCGATATCCTCACCGAGCCGGCCGACGCCGTGTTTCAGGTTTCGGGGGCCCGTTACGAGCTGGCGCTGGTCAGTATGTCGCTCGGGGATTTCGATCCGCTGAGGGTCTGTTCGCAGATCCGCACGCTCGAACATACGCGCAATTTGCCGATTATCCTCATCGCAGACGAGGGCGACAAGCCGCGCGTTGTCCGGGCGCTCGATCTGGGGGTCAATGATTTCATCAGCCGCCCCGTCGAGCGCAACGAGCTGATGGCGCGGGTGCGCACGCAGATAAGGCGCCATCGCTACGCCATGGAATTGCGCGAAAGCGTCAACAACACGTTGGCGCTGGCCGTGACCGACGAATTGACCGGGCTCTATAACCGCCGCTATTTCGACAGGCATCTCAATGTGATGCTGGGAAAAGCTCAGGCGCAGGAGCGCGACATGGCGCTGATGATTCTCGACATCGACCACTTCAAGGCGGTGAACGACAATTACGGCCATGACATCGGCGATGCGGTGCTGCGCGAGTTCTCCGCCCGCCTCAAGCGCAATGTTCGGGGCGTCGATCTCGCCTGCCGTTTCGGGGGCGAGGAGTTCGTGGTGCTGATGCCCGATACCGATGTGAGCAATGCCGAGATGGTGGCCGAGCGGGTGCGGCAGGCGATTGCCGAGCGGCCGTTCGAGGTCGGGCTGGGGCGGCCGTTGTCGGTGACGGTGTCGGTGGGCGTGTCGCTCAACGAAAGCGCGGCCGATACCCCCGAAACGCTGATAAAGCGCGCCGACGTGGCCCTATATCGGGCCAAGCGCGAGGGCCGCAACCGGGTGGTGCTCGACGCGGCGTGAACTTCGTCCGTTAGGGTTATCTGTTATAATTAACAAAAGGTTGCGGGGCGGAAAAGGCTGGATTTCCTTGCCTTTCCGACCGGTGGGCGTAGGTATTGAACCGAGGGCGACGGGGAACGATCTCCCGCCGCCGACGCGTTCCCTACGGCTTCATCTCAGGTCCGCCGCAACTCCTGAGTCCCGTAGGGCGGCTGGTCCGGACGCGGTGAGAGTGGCCTCTTCATAATGCCGCTCCGGACCAGCCACTCCTCTGCTTAAATTGTGACGCTGAAGCGCCCGCTATGCTGACACACTGTTAGCATCGAGCGGCCGGTTTCCATCCCGGTGTGAACGCAACGAAAAAGCCCCGCAATCGCTTGCGGGGCTTTTTTGCATAGAATGGAAAGGCAAGATTACTTGATCTTGGCTTCCTTGAATTCGACGTGCTTGCGGGCAACCGGGTCGTACTTGCGGAACGCGAGCTTTTCGGTCTGGGTACGGGCATTCTTCTTGGTCACGTAGAAGAAGCCGGTATCGGCAGTCGACACGAGCTTGATCTTGATGGTGGCGGCTTTTGCCATATTCGCGGTCCTTCACAAAACGAAAGGCGCCGCGAGCCGAGGCAGCGCCGGAATTTGGCCGCAACCTAAGGATTTGACGCCAGTTGTCAAGACAATAGAGTGGCCCGGAGGAACTGAGATGAGCGCACCGACCCAATTGCTGCACAAGCTGCAGATCCCATCCGGCACGAGGCTCTGGATGATCAACGTGCCCCAGCCCCTGGCCGAGCAACTGACGGCCGGCGCCGAGGTGGAGCCGGTGCAGGGCGAGGACGATTGCGACGGCGTGCTGGCCTGTTTCGGCTCGCCCGCCGAAGTGGAAGCCATGATGCCGCGCATCTTCAACAAGCTGCCGCCTGATGGCCTGCTCTGGGTCGCCTATCGCAAGGGGGCGGCCGGCAAGCAGGCCGGCCTGACCCGCGATACCGGCTGGGGGGCGCTGGCAGAGGCCGGCTACCGCCCAGTGCGGCAGGTGGCGCTGGACGAGGACTGGTCCGCGCTGCGCTTTCGGCCCAAGGCCCTGGTCAAGGCGAAGGACGGATCGCGGTTCGGGTGAGGAGGGGCCGACTCAGTCCGTGCGGTGCGCGCCGAAACCATACATGCGGCTGGCCCATTGCCAGCCGACGATGGCGCCCTTGATGGGCGGCAGGATGAGCAGGGACAGGACGATGGCCAGAGGAATCATGGTGATCATGTAGGTTATCGGCTCGACCCGATAGGTCATGTCCATATGCAGCATGAGGAAGATGATGATATGGCCGACAATGGTGATGGCGATATAGGGCGGGAAATCGTCGGCGCGGTGATATTTGAGCTCTTCACCGCAGACCGAGCATTCATCGGCGACCTTGAGATAGGCGCGGAACATCTTGCCCTTGCCGCAATGCGGACAACGACACAGCGTCCCACGCCAGATCGCCTGGCCGATATTGCGTTCTTCGGCCCGGTCGAGAACCGTGGTTCTTTCGTCCATGGTTTACCTCTTTCTCCGGCCCTTGGGACCGAAACTCCTAGATGGTCCCTTGCGCAAAGGACGGCCAGTGGGCGGATTGCCGCGGACGCCCTCGGAGAGGAGCTCGAAGCGTAACGTGCCGGCTACCGGTGCGGCCTCCAGCAGCCGGACCGTGACCCGGTCGCCCAAGGTGAAGGTTTCGCCGCTGCGCTCGCCGATCATCGCCTGCCGCTCTTCAACAAAACGATAATAGTCGTGCCCCAGGGTCGAAGCGGGGATGAAGCCATCGGCGCCGGTTTCGAGCAGGCGGATGAACAGGCCCGAGCGGGTGACACCGGAAATGCGGCCCTCGAAGCGCGCGCCGATCCGCTGCGCCAGGAATTGCGCCAGCAACCGGTCGGAGGTCTCGCGCTCCGCCAGCATGGCGCGGCGTTCCGTGGCCGAGATGTGCTGGCCGATGCCGGAAAGCTTCGTCGCTTCCTGGTCGGTCAAGCCATCATCGCCCAGCCCCAAGGCCCGGATCAGCCCGCGATGCACGATAAGATCGGCATAGCGGCGGATGGGCGAGGTGAAATGGGCATAACGGTCGAGATTGAGCCCGAAATGGCCGTAGTTTTCCGGCGCATATTCGGCCTGCGCCTGACTGCGCAGCACCATTTCGCTGACCTGCTCGACATTGCCGGCCTTGCGGGCCTGGGCGAGAATGCCGTTGAAATCGGCGGCGCGGACGCTGTCGGATTTCTTCACCGCGATATCGAGACTGCCGAGGAAGTCGCGCAGTGATTGCAGTTTTTCCGACGAGGGCTCGTCGTGCACCCGATAAAGCAGCTCCGTGCTTTTCCGCTCCAGCGTCTCGGCCGCCGCCACATTGGCGGCGATCATCATTTCCTCGATGAGGCGGTGGGCTTCGAGCCGTTCGGGGATGCGGATATCGGCAACCATGCCCTTGTCGTCGAGCACGATCTTGCGCTCGGGCAGGTCGAGATCGAGCGGCGCGCGCCGGTCGCGCGCCTTGGTCATCGCCACATAGGCGTTCCAGAGCGGGCGCAGGATCGGCTCGAGCAGCGGCCCGGTCGTGTCGTCGGTATTGCCGTCGAAGGCGGCCTGGGCCTGTTGGTAGCTGAGCTTGGCGGCGGAGCGCATCAGGATGCGATGGAAGCTGTGGTCGATCTTGTGGCCATTCCGATCGAGCACCATGCGCACGGCCAGCGCCGCGCGCGCCTCGCCCTGCTTGAGCGAGCACAGTTCGTTGGAAATCCGCTCGGGCAGCATGGGCACGACCCGGTCGGGGAAATAGACCGAATTGCCCCTCAGATAGGCTTCGCGGTCGAGCGCGGTTCCCGGGCGCACATAGGCGGCCACGTCGGCAATGGCGACGGTGACGATATGGCCGCCTTCATTCTTTTCGTCGGGATCGGGCGCGGCATGGACCGCATCGTCGTGATCCTTGGCGTCGGGCGGATCGATGGTGACGAGGGGCAGGTCGCGCCAGTCCTCGCGGCCCTTGAGCGTCGCTTCCCGAGCCTCTTCCGCCTCGCGCAGCACGCTTGTGGGGAATTTGTGCGGAATTTCAAGATTGTGGATGGCGATCAGCGATATCGCGCCTTCCGAGGCGGGATTGCCGATGACGCCCGTGACCCTGGCGCGCGGGATCATCAGCCGGCCGGAGAGCTTGACCTCGACCTCGACCAGATCACCATCGCGCGCGTCGCCCAGATCGCCGAGCGGAATGCGCATTTCCTTCTGCTTGCGATCGACCGGGATGAGGCGCGCGCCTTCGTTGTCCATGCGCACGATGCCGATATGGCTGCGGCGCGGCTTGTCCAGCACCTTCATCGGCTTGGCGGTATAGGTCGGCACGACATCGTCGCCGGCGTCGATGCGCGCAAGAATGCGGTCGCCGGGGGCGGGCACCACGCGGGCATCCTTGCCGACCAGCACCGCGACGCGGGGCATTTCCCCGTCTTCGAGATCCCACTGCGCCGGAAAGGCGTGCAATGCGTCGGGATCGGCATCGGCCGGGATGTCGAGCACGGTCACATGGGGCAGGGCGGCGGTGCGCCGCAAAGACTTGCGCGTGCGGGTGATGATACCGTCGCCTTCGAGTTCGGCCAGCATGGCCTTGAACGGGCGGCGCATGTCGCCCCGTATGCCGAAGACCTTGGCCAGATCGCGCTTGCCCTTGATGTCGTCCTGCTGCGCCAGAGCCTCAAGAAGCTGCTCGCGGGTGGGCAGCTCATAGGCGGCGACCTTGCGCGGGCGTTTGGGACCGGACGTGTTCTTGGGTTTGGGGGATTTGGCCATCGGATCGTGCCTTGGAATTTGGCCTCTATGTAGGGGATCGGGCCGGCTTTGCCAAATGTGCAGGCGGCCAGGCGGGCC
>JAHCJW010000229.1 GCA_026126125.1 Devosia sp. | reverse complement strand
GCGAGCCGCTCTATAATTACGACAACGTCAAGCAGGCCCTGCTCATCGCCTCGGCCGGCGACGGCATGTCGATCTCCAAGCGCCGCATCACCCTCTCGACCTCCGGCGTCGTGCCCTATATCGAGCCGACCGGTCGCGAAATCGACGTCATGCTGGCCATTTCCCTGCACGCGGTGCGCGACGATCTGCGCGACGTGCTGGTGCCGATCAACAAGAAATGGCCGATCAAGGAGCTGCTGGACGCCTGCCGCAATTATCCCGGCCTGTCCAATGCCCGCCGCATCACCTTCGAATATGTCATGCTCGACGGCATCAATGACAGCGACGCCGAAGCGCGCGAACTGGTGCGGCTGCTGGCCGGCATTCCGGCCAAGATCAACCTCATCCCGTTCAACCCCTGGCCGGGTTCGAATTACGGCACCTCGCCCTCCGCCCGCATCGAACGCTTCGCCGATATCGTCAACCGCGCCGGTTATGCCTCGCCGGTGCGCACCCCGCGCGGCCGGGACATCTTCGCCGCCTGCGGGCAGCTCAAGAGCGAAAGCGAGCGGCTGAGCCGCAAGGACCGCGAGGCACTGGCCGGCGTTTAAAGACCGGCCTTTTCCAGCGCCGGCAGCAATTGCGTTTCGATGGCTTGCGGCGTCAGCGGCCCGACATGCTTGAAGGTGATGACGCCCTTGCCATCGACCACAAAGGTTTCCGGCACGCCATAGACGCCCCAGTCGATGGACACGCGCCGGTCGCGGTCGGCTCCTATGGCGTCATAGGGATTGCCCAATTCGGCCAGAAACGCCCGGGCGTTTTCCGGCGCGTCGGAATGGTTGATGCCGTAAAGGCGCACACCGGTCTCGGCCTTGAGCGCTTCGAGCAGCGGATGTTCGTCGCGGCAGGGGATGCACCAGCTGGCAAAGACATTGACCACGCTCGGCGCACCCAGAAGGCTCTGGGTATCGAAACCCGGCACTGAAAGCCCCTCGACCGGCGCCAGGGCGAATTGCGGTGCCGGCTTGTCGATCAGCACCGAGCGCACGAGATTGGGATCGCGGTCGATGGAAAAGGCGAAGACGGCGACGAGCGCGATCAGCGCCAGCAACGGCGCGGCGACGAACACATAACGCATCAGCTCTTGCCATCCCGGCGCGGATCACCCAGCGCCTCGAGCCGGCGCTGCGTCCGGCGCGCATCGAGAAGGGTCCAGCTCACCAGCGCCAGAAGCCCGGCAAACACCCCGACATAGGCCCAGATGATGAATTGAGCGTGTTGGCCAAGCTCGATCATGCCGCCTCTCCCCGCGCCGCGCGCCGCTCCAGCGTCATCACCCGCCGGCGCTTCACCTCGGTATGCATGGCCAGCAATTGCAGGGTGGCAAACAAGAAGGTGAAGGCGAAGAACATGATGAACAGCGGCGTCAGGATCGAACCGGGCATGGTCGGGCCATCGGCCCGGAAGACGCTGGACGGCTGATGCAGGGTCGACCACCAATCGACCGAGAATTTGATGATGGGAATATTGACCGCCCCCACCAGGGTGAAGATCGCCACCACGCGCGCGGCGCGCAGCTGATCGTCAAAGGCCCGCCACAGCGCCACGATGCCCAGATAGATGAACAGCATGACCAGGGTCGAGGTCATGCGCCCGTCCCATTCCCAGAACGTGCCCCAGGTCGGACGCCCCCATAGCGCGCCGGTAAACAGCGCCATGGCGGTGAAGGCCGCCCCCAGCGGCGCCGCCGCCTTCATCGACACATCGGCCATCGGATGGCGCCACACCAGCGTGCCCAGCGCCGAAACCGCCATGGTGGCGTAGACGAACTGGCTGAGCCAGGCCGTCGGCACATGCACATACATGATGCGCACCGTATCGCCCATCTGGTAATCGGCCGGGGAATTGAAGAAGGCGAACCAGACGCCCAGCGCCAGCAACACCGCCGTCAGAATGGCCAGCGGCAGGATGAAGGGGCGTGTCCAGATGACGAACTGGCCGGGATGGGCCAGCCGGTTCCACCAGCTTTGCTTGGGACTTGTCTCGATGCTCATGCGAAAGGGCCTTAATCTTCTCCCCAATCTATAGCAAGCGCCGCCGCGAAGGGAGAGAGGGCAAGCGCCATGAGACTGAGTGCCGCAAGGAAAAGCATGGCCGCGCTGGCCTGGTCGGGCCCGCCGAGCGGCGAAATCGCCCCGACCCCGAAGATCAGCACCGGCACGCAGAGCGGGGCGATGAGGATGGGCGCGATCAGCCCGCCCCGCCGCGTCGCCACGGTGACGGCGGCGCCAATGCCCCCGAAAGCGGCGAGAGCCGGCGTGCCGAGCAGCAGCGAGACAATGGTGCGCAGCAGCGTTTCCCCATCCATGGCCAGCAACAGGGCGAGAAAGGGCGAGGCCACGATCAGCGGCAGGGCCGCGGTGAGCCAATGGGCGATCACTTTTGCGGCAACGACCGCGACCAGCGGCAGATCGGCCAATCGGTAAAGGCTGAGCGTGCCGTCTTCGCCATCGGGGCGGAACAGGCGGTCGAGCCCGAGCAGCATGGAGAGGAAGGCGGCGATCCAGACGATGCCCGGAGCGATGCGGGCGAGCAATGCCTTGTCCGGCCCCACCGCGAAGGGCACGATGGCGCCGACGATGACGAAGAACAGCAGCAGCGTCAAAACCTCGCCGCCGCCCCGCAGGGCGAGACGCAGTTCGCGCCTCAACACCGCAAGAAATCCGCTCATGCCGCCACTCCGAGGGTAAAAGTCTCAAAGCCGTCGACGACGATGTCGTCATGGGTGGCGATGACGGCGAGCCCGCCGGAGGCCAAATGGTCGCGCAAGAGCGCGGCGAGCAGACGATGGCCCTCGGCATCGAGCGCCGCCGTCGGCTCGTCGAGCAGCCAGACCGGCCGGGCCGACACCAGGAGCCGGGCCAGCGCCAGCCGGCGCTGCTGGCCGGCCGAGAGATAGCCGGCATCGACCCCGCCAAGGCGCGCAATACCGACCTTTTCCAGCGCTTCGGCCGTAGAAAGACCGCTGGCGCCATTGATGGCAGCCCAGAAATCGAGGGTTTCCCCGACGGTGAGGCGCGGGCGCACGGCATTGCGATGGCCGCAATAATGGCGGGCCGGGCCAAAATCCTCATCGAGCCCCTCGATGAGAACGTCTCCCTCCAGCGGGGCGAGGAGGCCGGCGAGGGTCAGCAGCAAAGTCGACTTGCCCGCGCCATTGGCGCCGCGCAGCAAAAGTCCGCCGCCCGAGGCGACCCCGAGGGCGATATCGCGGCCGAGCACGGTCTCGCCCCGCCCGACGCTGAGCGCCCGAGCGGTGAGACGGAGGGGAGAAAAGACTTGCCGATGCGTCATGGCCCCATCTCGTATTGAAGCCAAGCCCCGGCTGGCAAGGGCTATCTTCTGCCCCCATATGCCGTCTAGATTGGAGTCATTCCAGGAAAGTGGCTTTTCCGGCGGACTTGCGGCGCCGAAAATGCATTCCAGCAACAGATAAAGGGCGGAGCATCATGGCCTCGATAGACAGCTTCAAGTCCAAATCGACCCTCGTGGTCGGCGACAAGACCTATACCTATTATTCTCTCGCCGAAGCGGAAAAGCACGGATTGCCCGGCATTTCGCAACTGCCCGGCTCGATGAAGGTGGTGCTGGAAAACCTGCTGCGCTTCGAGGACGGCCGAACGGTGCGCAAGGCCGATATCCTGGCCATCGCCGACTGGCTCAAGACCCGCACCAGCGAATATGAGATTCAGTACCGGCCGGCCCGCGTGCTGATGCAGGACTTTACCGGCGTGCCGGCAGTGGTCGATCTGGCCGCCATGCGCGACGCCACCGCAAAGCTCGGCGCCGATCCGCAGAAGATCAACCCGCTGGTGCCGGTCGATCTGGTCATCGATCACTCGGTAATGGTCGACAGTTTTGGTACGCCCCGGGCTTTCGCGCAGAATGTCGAGCTCGAATATGAGCGCAATGTCGAGCGCTATGAATTCCTGCGCTGGGGCCAGTCGGCCTTCGACAATTTCCGCGTCGTGCCCCCCGGCACCGGCATCTGCCACCAGGTCAATCTCGAATATCTGGCCCAGACGGTGTGGACCCGCGACGAGGACGGCGAGACCGTTGCCTATCCCGACACGCTGGTGGGCACGGACTCG
>JAHCJW010000228.1 GCA_026126125.1 Devosia sp. | reverse complement strand
CGGCAAGGCCGAGGCCCGCCAGAAGGCTGCCGAAGTCGCCGCCACGACGGGCCTTGCAAATCTTTTGTCGCGCTATCCGCGGCAACTCTCCGGCGGGCAGCGGCAGCGCGTGGCCATCGGCCGCGCCATTGTGCGCGAGCCGCAGCTTTTCCTGTTCGATGAACCGCTGTCCAATCTCGACGCGGAGCTACGGGTGCAGATGCGCGTCGAATTGGCCAATCTTTACAATAGGTTGGGAACGACGATGATCTATGTGACGCATGATCAGGTCGAGGCGATGACGATGGCCACGCGCATCGTGGTGCTCAACAAGGGTCATATTGAGCAGGTCGGCACGCCCTATGAGCTCTATAATTCCCCGGCCAATCTGTTCGTCGCCAGCTTTATCGGCTCGCCCAAGATGAA
Source organism: Devosia sp. (assembly GCA_026126125.1). Classification (GTDB taxonomy): domain Bacteria; phylum Pseudomonadota; class Alphaproteobacteria; order Rhizobiales; family Devosiaceae; genus Devosia. The sequence continues at coordinate 3,800 of JAHCJW010000228.1, read as the reverse complement.
TATGCTGCCGGCCGAGGCGGCGGAGGGCATGGGCAAGATCGCGGGGCTGGGCGCCCTGCCCCTCCCGGAAGGCATCGACGCCAGCGGCAGGATCAGCATCGGCGTGCGGCCCGAACAGGTTCATATCGGGGGCGCGGGTGATTTGCGTCTTGAGGGAGTGATCACCCTGGTCGAATATCTGGGCAGCGAAGTCTTTCTCTATGTGCGGATCGCAACCGGCGAGACGCTGCTGGTGCAGGCGCCGGGTCAATCGCAGTACAGAATAAACGACCCCATCGCCTTGGGGATAAATGCCAAAGACGCGCATTATTTCAATGGGGAGGGGCTAAGGCTGGGATAGGCGCGGCAAAAATCCAAAGCATCACGCCGCGGTCCGGTTCAGGTTTGCCGATGGCCTCAAAACACCCTGCCTGCCGCCCTTTGTGAGAAAAAAACTGCGCTGCGCTTGATTGGTTCAGAATTTTTGATAGACAAATTCAGTCATCATCTGAAAGTCTATCCGCCCATGAGCCGCAATTTTCTGGTCGTCGATCCCGAAGAGGATATCGAGGTCCTCAAGGGGCTGGCGTCGCCGATCCGGGTGCGCATCCTGAAATTGCTGCATGTCGAGGGACCGCTCAACGGCAATGATATCGCCGAAAAACTGGAGCTGCCACAGTCGACCGTATCAACCAATTTGCAGATCCTCGAAACGGCGGGACTGATCCGCACCGAGACGCAGAAGGCGCGCAAGGGCAACCAGAAAATCTGTCACTCGACCTTTGACGAGGTGCTGGTGATGTTCAAGGATGACATCACCCCGCTGCAGTCGAACGCCATAGAAGTGGCCATGCCGCTGGGGCTCTATACGAGTTGCGAAGTTTCGGCGCCATGCGGGCTGTGTTCAAGCGAGGGGATCATCGGGCTGCTCGACGTGCCCGATACGTTTCTTGACCCCGAACGGATGAAGACCGGGCTGATCTGGTTCACTCGCGGCTATGTGGAATATCAGTTTCCCAACAATGCCAAGCTGGCGCAGAACACCATCGAAGTGTTGGAATTCTCGATGGAATTGAGCTCGGAAGTGCCCGGCACCTCGGCCGACTGGCCCAGCGACATCACGCTGTCGGTCAATGGCACCGAAATCGGCACCTGGATGAGCCCGGGTGATTTCGGCGACAAGAGGGGCGTCTATACGCCGGCCTGGTGGAAGCTCAAGGGCAGCCAATATGGCAAGCTCAAGAGCTGGCGCGTGACCACTGACGGCACCTATGTCGACGGGGTGAAGATCTCGCCGATTTCGCTGGTCGATCTGGACCTGGCCCATCACCACTCGATCCGGCTGCGCATCGCGGTCAAGCCCGACGCCAAACACCCCGGCGGCATCAATATTTTCGGCCGCGGCTTCGGCAATTACGACCAGGATATCGTCATGCGGCTGCAAACCGCGCGATAGGCTCGCGGCAGAGCCATAGCGCGCGCCCTTCGTCGTCATTGCGGGATTTTTGCCGGTGATGACGAAAGCTGGAGGCGCAGGAAGAACCCGAAAGCGCCCCAGGCCAAAAATCATACAAAAGCGCGCAGGGCAGCTTGCGCGGCCTCCAGCCCTATTGTACAACCGATTTACTGATATAAATCAGAAAAACGGAAAGAAGGGGAGGACGGGGTGAAGGCGTCTGTCGTTGCGAATAAGGATTATACGATCGCCAAAATCGATGATCGTGTCTATGGGGCATTTCTCGAACATCTCGGCCGCGCCATTTATGAGGGGATCTATGAGCCCGATCATCCGAGCGCCGACAAGGACGGGATGCGCGGCGATGTCGCCCAGTTGGTGAAAGACCTCAATATACCCGTGGTGCGCTATCCCGGGGGCAACTTCGTTTCGGCCTATAACTGGGAAGACGGCATCGGTCCGCGCGAGCAGCGCCCGACGCGGCTGGACCTCGCCTGGCACACCTCGGAAAGCAACGCGGTCGGCATTCATGAATTCGCCGACTGGTGCGCCACCGTCGGCACGGAGATGATGCTGGCGGTCAATCTGGGCTCGCGCGGGGTCGATGAGGCGCGCAATTTCCTCGAATATGTCAACCATCCCGGCGGCTCCTACTGGAGCGACCTGCGCATCAAGAACGGCCGCAAGGAGCCGTGGAACGTCAAGATGTGGTGCCTGGGCAACGAGATGGACGGCCCCTGGCAGGTCGGCCACAAGGACGCCGAAGAATATGGCAAGCTGGCCGCCAATACGGCGCGCGCCATGCGCATGTTCGACAAATCGCTGGAACTGATCGTCTGCGGCTCGTCCAATTCCGACATGCCCAGCTATCCCGACTGGGAACGCATCGTGCTCGAGCACACCTATGATCATGTCGATCATATCAGCCTGCACATGTATTTCGCCAATCGCGACGACAATACACCCAATTATCTGGGCCTGAGCCACAAGCTCGACACCTATATCGACACGGTGGCCGCCACCATCAAACAGGTCAAGGCCAAGAAGAAGAGCAAGAAGGACGTCTATATTTCCTTCGACGAATGGAATGTCTGGTACCATTCCAACAAGAAGGATCGCGAAATCCTCGATGGCAATAGCGGCTGGCCGCATGCGCCGGGGCTGCTGGAGGACATCTATAATTTCGAAGACGTGCTGATGGTTGGGCTGATCCTCAACACCTTCATCCGTCGCTCCGATGTGGTCAAGATCGCCTGCATCGCGCAACTGGTGAACGTCATTGCCCCGATCATGACCGAAAAGGGCGGGCCGGCCTGGGCGCAGACCATCTATTATCCCTATTATTTCGCCTCGGTTTTCGGCCGCGGCACCGCCTTGCAGCTGGTGACGACCTCACCGGGCTACGAGACGACGCATGCCAAGGACACGCCTTTCGTCGACGTTTCGGGCGTGCACAACGAAGAGGACAGCACGCTGAGCTTCTTCTTCGTCAACCGGCATGCGAGCGACAGCAGCGAAACCGAGGTGAGCTTGCAGGGCTTTGGCGCCGGCACGATCATCGACCACCAGGTGATGACCCATCCCGATCTCAAGGCGGTCAACTCGGCCGGCAAACAGGACGAGGTGAAGCCGCGCAAGGGCGATGGCGCCAGGATCGAGGGCGGAAAACTGCGCGTAACGCTACCGCCCTATTCGTATCAGATGGTGCGGGTGCGGGTCTGATCGGACGAGATCCAGCCCCCCCCAGGCAGGACTGAAACACCTCACTCCCCCATCGATATGTTCACCGATGTCCAGGTGACTTCGCGCGCACATCGGCGGCGAACTGGTTAGCGGACTGTTAGCGTCGAGCGCCGGAAAGGCGCCAATAGGAGGGCATGTCGGCAACGACATGCCCTTTTACATTCTGTATCATGTTTTCCGATTTGTATCATAATGCACATTGACAAGCCTTTGCACCTAGTTAAGTATTATTTTTGACGGCGCTGGAGGGCGTCGGAATGCGGGGTGCGGGAGGCACGTCGCTTTTGGGAGGAACACCGATGGATAGACGTCATTTTCTGGCCGGCACCGCTGCCGGCACGCTTCTGCTCGCCGCCAAGGGACTGGCCTTCGCCCAGGAAGCGGGGGCGCCCGACCTGGGGCAGTTCCCGCGCAGGGAAACCGTGATAGCGTTCTGAAACACAGATCTGCACCTCCCCCTTTGGCAGGGGAGCTGGTCGGGCGGCCGGGCAAGTTGGTGCTGCGGGCGGATGGGCGGGAAGTGCGGGTTTACGAGACGGCGTGAGGGTTTTGCGGGGGCCTGCTGGTCTCTTTTGGAAGCAGTTTGCGTATGGCTTTGTGGTGTGGGGCTCCCGGGGGGCCC
>JAHCJW010000227.1 GCA_026126125.1 Devosia sp. | reverse complement strand
CTCGATCGCCTCGATCTTCGCCTGGACGCGTGGCCTCGCCCACCGCGCCAAGCTCGACGACAACGAGGCCCTGGCCAAGTTCGCCGCCACGCTGGAAAAGGTCACTGTCGACACCATCGAAGAAGGCAAGATGACCAAGGATCTCAGCCTGCTGGTCGGCCCCGACCAGCCCTGGCTCTCGACCCTCGGCTTCCTCGACGCCATCGACCAGAACCTGCAAAAGGCCATGGCGTAAGCCTCGGCTTCCCCAAATACAAAGGGCCGGAGCAACCAAGCTCCGGCCCTTTTTCATTGCAAAGGGAAGGCCTTACTTGGTCTTGCCCTTTTCCGCTCCCGGCATGACGCTCAATTCCGTGCGCTCGCCCGCGGTGACGGTGAACGGCGCTTCCTTTTCGGACCCATCCATGAACAGGACGGCAAGCACATAGTCGCCCGCATTGAGGGTCGTCTGCCAGTCGGAGGCATATTCATAGGCGTGCTGCACGCGCGACCCGTCTATCGCCTTCGCGGCGCCATAGACCCGGAGGCTTTCGGCCCCGGGCGCCGAGAACGCCGCGACACCGGCATCGAGCAGCACCACGACCTCGACCCGCTCGCCCGACGTCACGCTGAACGGCGTTTCCGCCTTGGCAGCGCCCAGTTCCGCATAGGCGACATAGTCGCCCGGCGGCAGGTTGTGCGACTTGCCGATGCCATATTCATAGCTGACCTGCTCGCGCGAGCCATCGATCGCCTTCTTGGCCTTGTAGATGCGGACATAGAGATTGCCGTCGGTCACCTCGACGCCTTCGGCATAGACGGCATCGATCTTGGCGACCCCCGAGCCCATCACGATGTCCTTGACCAAGGCGTCGCCGGCGTGAAGCGTAAAGCTCTCCTCATGCGTGGCGGCGCCAAGCGTGATGGATATCGTCTGTGTGCCGGCCGGAACCCGGAATTTTTCCTCGCCCCAGCCGGTGGTGCGGCCCCCTGGGTAATCCAGCTGGATCTGGGCGTTGCTGTTGATCGGCTGGCCTTCGGCGCCATAGACGCGCACGGTGATGATGCCGGCATTGAGCACGAAATGGGGCTCGAGCAATTCCCCCTCGACCACCGTGATCGGCTGCTCGACCCGCGCGTGACCATATTCGGCCCGCATGATGTAATCGCCAGGCTCGACACTGATCTTGGCGCCCGAATTATACTCGTTCTTGATCCAGGCACCGGCCGCGCCGCCAGGGCCGACAGTATGGATGCTCCAGACGAGATCGGCCGTGTCGCTGAGAAATTCAGGGCCGCCTTCCGACAGCGACACCGTCGGCAAGATGTTATAGTCGAGCGCCGCCGGCTGCGGTTCGGGCTCTGGTTCTGGTTCGGGCTCCGCCACCACTTGAGCCACCGTCGTGGTCAGGGCCTTGACCAGATCGTCGCCATTCTGGGCGGAGAGATATTTGCCGCCCGTGTTTTCGGCGAGGCACGCCACCTGCTGCCCCTCTTCATCGGACAGACCGAAACCGAGAACATGGGTGGTAAAGTCAATGCCCTGGCCTTCGAGGTCGGAGGCGAGCTGGCACGGGTCGACCTCGCAGGTTTCCAGCCCGTCGGTGATGAGAATGACCGTCGCCTTTTCCTCGGTGAACCGCAGCTCCTCGGCCGCTAAACGCACCGCGTCGGAAATCGGCGTCATGCCTTTGGGATTGATGGCGTTTGCCGCCCGGGTGATGGCGCCTGCCGTGCCAGCGGCGGGGGCGACCAGCAATTCGATATCGCCGCAATTGCCCTTCTCGCGATGCCCATAGGTGATCAAGCCCAGCTCGAGTTCGCCGGGCAATTCGGACAGCACCGCCCCGAGCGTTTCGCGCGCGATGGTGATCCGCGCCTTGCCATCGATCTGCGCCCACATCGACCCCGAGCCATCGAGCACGATGATGGCGCGCTCGGCCGCCAGGGACGGCAATGCCAGCCCGAGCACGGCAAGCGCCCCCAGCATGGCCTTCTTGAAGAACCGCATAGATTTATGCCCTCCGAATGAAACAGCCCCAGCAAGCGGGCCCCAGCGCATAGCAACGCCATCAGGCACATGAAGCGCTGATGAACGCAATATTCATCATCTTGAAAGATTGGACTCAATGTTGCTGAACTGCCCCGCAAAGGCTTGTTGAGGCTTTGGGGGATTCGTCGATGAAAAAATGGCTGCTGCTGATACCCATCGCTCTGGTGGGCGCAGTCTATGTGTTCAATGCCAGTTGGCGCGTCTCCCCGCCGCCTGGCGAGGGCATCAGGCTGATCGCCCATCGCGGGGTGCATCAGACCTTTACCCGCGACGGGCTGGAAAACGACACTTGTACCGCCGAGCGGATCGAGCCGCCCCGGCATGGCCTTCTGGAAAACACCCTCCCCTCGATGCAGGCCGCCTTCGCGGCCGGGGCCGACATTGTCGAACTCGATGTCCACCCGACCACCGATGGCCAGTTTGCCGTCATGCATGACTGGACCGTCGATTGCCGCACCGAAGGCCAGGGCGAGACCCGCTCTCACCCCATGGCCGACCTCAAGAGCCTCGATATCGGCTATGGCTACACGGCCGATGGCGGGCAGACATTTCCCTTTCGTGGCAAGGGCATAGGCCAGATACCTGAGCTGGAGGAGGTGTTTGCCGCCTTCCCCGAGCGACATTTCCTGGTCAATTTCAAAAGCCGCGAAGAGCGCGAGGGCGACATGCTGGCGGCGCTGGTGGAGCGGCACCCTCAATGGCGGAGCGCGGTCTGGGGCGCCTATGGCGGCGACGAGCCGACTTTCCGCGCCGCCGCAGCCCTTGAGGGGCTGCATATCTGGTCGCGTCGAGGCCTCGTGGATTGCCTGGTTCAGTATGAATTGCTGGGCTGGGTCGGCATCATGCCCGATGCCTGCCGCAACACCAAGGTGATGATTCCCATCAATGCCGCGCCATGGCTCTGGGGCTGGCCCAATTTGCTGCTGACGCGGATGCAGGATGCGGGCAGCGAGGTGATACTGCTCGGCCCCTATGGCGCCGGCGATCCGGGCACCGCCGGCATCGACGATCTCGAAACACTGGCGCAGGTGCCAGAAAAGTTTTCCGGCTATGTGTGGACCAACCGGATCGAGGTGATCGGGCCCAAACTCAAGGGCATAACACCGCCACAAATTCCCTCAGCACCGTAACCAGCTTTTCATCTCAGCCTTGTATGGTAAGACAACATTACCGTTGCCCTACCCCTTTTTCTTTGGATATTGCGATGCCGATCGGCGTCATATTGGCCTTCGTCGCCTATGCCAGCTTTTCCGTTGCCGACGCCCTCATCAAGGCCACCGGACCGGATATGTCCGTGTTCGAAATAGCTTTTTTCACGACGAGCTTCTCGATCATCCCCATCATGCTGACCAAGCGCGGCGAGCGCTGGCGCGATATCTACAAGCTGCACCACCCCTGGCTGGTGCATCTGCGCTGCGCCACGGCGATCGCCGGCACCGGCTGCGTCATGTACGCGTTTACCCATATCGCCTTCGCCGATGTCTATGCCATCGGCTTCGCCACGCCAGTCCTCGTCACCCTGCTCTCGGTGATCCTGCTCAAGGAATATGTGACACCGCTGCGTTGGGTACTGTTGCTGCTGTGCTTTCTCGGCGTGGTGCTGGTCGTGCGCCCGGGGCTGCGGGAGCTCGAATTCGGCCACTTCGTGATGATGATCGGGGCGAGCCTCGGCGCCGTCACCACCATCATCCTGCGCCATGTGGCACCGCGCGAGCGGCGGGTAAGCCTGATTGGCATCCAGGTGTTTTATTCCGCCATTATCAATGGCTTGCTGATGCTGCCCAGCTTCGTCATGCCAACGCTGGAGCAGTTCGCCGTCTTCCTCGGCATCGGCCTTCTGGGCGGTCTGGGCGGCCTGCTGCTGATCGCGGCGACCAAACGGATCCCGGCCAATCTGCTGGCCCCGGTGCAATATAGCCAGTTGATCTGGGCGATCCTGTTCGGCGCCCTGTTCTTCGGCGAATACCCCGATTGGGTGTCGATCACCGGCATGCTGATCGTCGTCTCTGCCGGCCTGCTCAACGTGTTGAGCGACAAACGGCCGATGCGCTGGAAGCCGCGCCTGTTCTTTTTCCGCGCGGGACTTTGAGGGTAACCGCAGAGGCGATCAGGTTAGCGGACTGTTAACATCTCGCCCCGGAAAACCCATGTCCCGCTTATCAGAGCGGGGCATTTCAACTTGGACTATCCAAACC
>JAHCJW010000226.1 GCA_026126125.1 Devosia sp. | reverse complement strand
GACATCGCCGTCACCGTGGTGGAAAAGTCCGCCGAGATCGGCGGCCATATTCTTTCCGGCGCGGTGATGGACCCCAAGGGGCTCGATGCGCTGCTGCCCGATTGGCGGCTCAGGGACGCGCCGGTCGGCCCCGATGTCACGCGCGACACCTATCATTTTCTCACCGCGCGGCACGATTTCGCCTTTCCCCACGCGCTGATCCCGCCGCAGATGCGCACCAGCGACGCCGTCATCGTCAGCCTGGGCGATCTGGTGCGCTGGCTGGGCGAGCAGGCGAGCGCGCTCGGCGTCGATATTTTCCCCATGACCGCCGCCATCGACGTGCTGCGCGATGGCGATGGTCCGGTGCGCGGCATCATCACCGGCGATCTCGGCCTTGATCGCAATGGCGATCCCAAGCCCGGCCACGCCCAGGGCATCGCGCTCGAAGCGAAATATACCCTGATCGGCGAGGGCGCCCGCGGTTCGCTGGCCAAGCGGATCATCGGCGATTTCGCGCTTGCCAGCGATAAAAGCCCGCAAAAATACGGCCTCGGACTCAAGGAGGTCTGGGAAATTCCCGCCGAGCGCCACCGCCCGGGCCAGGTCGATCACTATCTCGGCTTCCCGCTCGACAATGCCACCTCGGGCGGCGGCTTTGCCTATCACGCCCAGGATCGCAAGCTCTATCTCGGGCTGGTCGTGCATCTTGACTATTCCGACCCGACGCTCTCGCCCTTCGGCGAATTCCAGCGCTTCAAGACCCATCCCTCCATCGCCCCGCTGCTCGAGGGGGCGACGCGCCTCAGCTATGGCGCCCGTGCCCTGACCTCGGGTGGCTGGCAGTCCATCCCCGAGCTGGCCTTCCCCGGCGGCGCGCTGATCGGCTGCGCGGCGGGCTTCATGAATGCGCCGCGCCTCAAGGCTATCCACAACGCCATCCTCTCGGGCATCGCCGCCGCCGATGTGGTGGGCGAGGCGGTCGCTGCCGGCCGCCAGCATGCCCGGCTCGACGATCTCGACCGCCGCGTCATGGCCACCGGCATCGAGGCCGAGCTGAAAGGGGTGCGCAACCTCAAGCCGCTCTGGAGCCGTTTCGGCACCGTCATTGGGGCAGGGCTGGGCGGTTTCGATCTCTGGTGCCAGGCGCTGCTGCGCTTTTCGCTTTTCGGCACCCAGACCATGGCGAGGACCGACGCCTCCAGGCTTCGGCCCCTCGCCGCCGTCACCCCGCGCCGCTATCCGCGCCCCGATGGCAAGACCAGTTTCGATCGGGCGTCCTCCGTTTATCTCGCCAATCTCAGCCATGACGAAGACCAGCCGGTCCACCTCCGGTTGCGCGATCCGGCCGTGCCGGTGCGCGACAACCTGCCGCTTTATGGCGAGCCGGCCCCGCTTTACTGCCCGGCGGGGGTCTATGAACTGGTCGAGGAAGCCGGCGCCCCGGTGTTTCGCATCCACGCCGCCAATTGCGTGCATTGCAAGACCTGCGACATCAAGGACCCGGCCCAGAACATCACCTGGGTGCCCCCCGAGGGCGGCAGCGGGCCCAATTACAGCGGAATGTGACCGCCACTCTTTCCGGCTGGCCTTGCGGCGCAGTCGTAAAACGGACAATCTTTGCCGCCAAATGCAGCCGGCAACGGCATTGGGAGACTAGAGCGACGTGACCTTGCTTTCGACCCGACTGGCGCGCCCCATGGTGGCCGCGTTCATGTTGATGGCTTTCGGCCCCTCCGTGGTGGCCCAGACCAATCCCATCGCCACGCTCGACATGCTCCAGCTTTATCGCCCCAGCGTCACCGGCTCCTATATGGCCGGCCAGCAGGCCATGCAGGAGCTGCGCACCGACGAGGCCGCGCGCTATTTCAATCAGGCCGCCCAGGGGGATTGGAGCAATCCGATCCTGGTGGAGCGCTCCTTCGTCGCCTTTGCTGCCGATGGGCAGATCGGCCAGGCCGCCTCCGTCGCCAAGCATTTGCTGGATCTGACCGGCCGCAATGAGCTGGCCGAGCTGGTCACCGCCGCCGAAGCGCTCAAGGAGCGGCGCTATGGCGCCGCCGAGCGCACCCTGCGTGCCATCTCGCAGGACAGCTTCACCGGCATCACCGCCGGCATATTGCGCGCCTGGGCGCTGGTCGGCGAAAACCGCTATGCCGAGGCCGATGCGCTGCTGGTGCAACTGGGCCGCACCGGGCTTGAGGATTTCCTCGTCTTCCATCGCGCCCTGATGGCCGAGGCCGCCGGCGAGCGCGCCATCGCGCTGGGTCTGGCCGAAAAAGCCTTTGAAAACGAACCTTTCGTCGCGCGCATGGTCGAGGTTTACGCCCGCATGCTGGCCAATGACGGGCGTTTCGATGAAGCTGCTGAAGTGATCGCCACCTTCGAAAAGCAGGGGCTTACCCATCCGGTCGTCACCAAGGTGCGGCAGGCGGTGGAAGCGCGCCAGCGCCCCGGCGTTTTCGCCTCCAATGTGCAGGTCGGCGCCGCCGAGATGTTCCACGGCATCGGCGCGGCCCTCACTCGCGATGGCAGCAAGGATCTGGCGCTGGTGTTTCTGCGCCTTGGGCTTTATCTCGACCCCAATGCCGATGTCATCGCCCTCGCGGTCGGGCAGTCGCTGGACAGCGAAGGCCAGCATGACGCCGCCAACCGGATCTACGACGCGGTACCCGCCACTTCGGTGATGAAGCCGACCGCCGTGGTGCGCATCGCCCAGAATCTGGACCAGCTCGGCAACCGCCCCGAGGCGCTGCGCCGGCTCGGCAATATCGTCGCCGCCAATCCCGACGATCTCGATGCCGTCGCGGTCCTGGGCGATCTGTTGCGCTATGACGAGCAATATCTCAAGGCCGCCGAGGCCTATAGCCGCGCGCTGGAAATCTCCGGCGGCAAGGCGCCGGCCGATTGGCGCTATTATTATGTGCGCGGCATCGCCTATGAGCGGGCCAAGGAATGGCCCAAGGCCGAAGCCGATTTCCTCAAGGCGCTCGACCTCAATCCCGGTCAGCCGGCGGTGCTCAACTATCTGGGCTATAGCTGGATCGATCAGGACCTGCATCTCGAGCGCGCCCTGGCGATGATCGAAAAGGCCGTCGCGGCGCAGCCGCAGGACGGCTATGTCGTCGATTCGCTGGGCTGGGCCTTCTATAAGCTTGGCCGCATCGATGAGGCGGTGGAAACCCTTGAGCGCGCCGTCATGCTCCGCCCCAACGATCCCGAGATCAATGATCACCTCGGCGATGCCTATTGGAAGGCCGGTCGCCGGCTCGAGGCGCGCTTCCAGTGGCGGATTGCCACGGCGGTCGATGAAGAGGGCAATGTCAGCAAACGCGCCGCTCCCAAACTGGCCGATGGGCTGACCGCCGAGAACGAAACCGAATAGTCCGCTTCGTGATGCAGGCAGAATTCACCCAGGCAGCGCCGGCCAAGATCAATCTGGCGCTGCACGTCACCGGCCGTCGCGCCGATGGCTATCATGATCTGGAAAGCCTGATCGTCTTTGCCGATCTGGCCGACGAGCTTTCCGCCACGCCTGCCGCGTCCGACCGCCTGACCATTTCCGGGCCGTTCTCGCTCGGTCTGGGCGCCGGTGGGGCCAATCTGGTCATGCGGGCGCTGACCGCCTTTCGCGCCCGCTGGCCCGGCCGTGTGCCTGCGGGGCTGCATCTGCATCTTGAAAAGAACCTGCCGGTCGCCGCCGGCATTGGTGGTGGCTCTGCCGACGCGGCGGCGGCGCTGCGCATCCTCGCCCAGCTTGCCGCCGAGCCCGTGCCGGTGGCCGATCTCACCGATCTCGCCGCCACGCTGGGCGCCGATATTCCCGCGTGCCTGCTGAGCCGCCCGCTCGTTGCGCGCGGTGTCGGCGAGATCCTGTCGCCGCTGCCCGATTTTCCCGCGCTGCATATCGTGCTGGTCAATCCGCTGGTGCCGATCGCCACGCCCGATGTGTTCCGTCGCCTCATGGCGCACGACAACTACCCGCTTCCCGCGCTGCCCGCGCCGCTGACCCGGCCGGCCCAGCTCGCGCTCTGGCTCGCCGAAACCCGCAACGATCTGCAGCCCCCCGCCGTCAAACTGGTTCCCGTCATCGGCGCCATCATCGGCGAGCTGGCCGAAACGCAGGGGTGCATTCTCGCCCGCATGTCCGGCTCCGGCGCCACCGTGTTCGGCCTGTTCGGCTCCGCCGGCCAGGCCCACCAGGCCGCCCAACTGCTGCGCCAGCGCAACCCCGAACACTGGATTGCCGCC
>JAHCJW010000225.1 GCA_026126125.1 Devosia sp. | reverse complement strand
CATTCCTCCTTCGTTCAGTATCTTTCCCTCATCACGCTCCTGCCTTAATGAAGGGGCACCAAGAGGCCACTCACTTTCAATCCTTCGGGGGATAGCCATGAAGTCCAAGGTTTTCGTCGCGCTCGCCGCGACCCTGGCGCTGAGCGCCTGTACCACCACCAATCCCTATACCGGGCAGTCCCAGCTTTCCAACACCGCCGGTGGCACGCTGCTCGGCGCCGGTGGCGGCGCGGTGGCGGGGGCCATTGTCGGCGCGGCGGTTGGCGGTGATCCGCGCGTCGGCGCCCTGATCGGCGCGGGCGTGGGCGGCCTCACCGGCGGCGCCATCGGCAATTACATGGACCAGCAGGAAGCCGAACTGCGCGCCCAGCTGCAGGGCACCGGCGTTTCGGTGACGCGTGTCGGTGACCAGGTCATCCTCAACATGCCCTCCAACATCACCTTCGCCACCGACCAGTCGACGGTGCAGCCCCAGTTCAACCAGACCCTGGTGTCGGTGGCGCTGGTGCTCAAGAAGTTCAACAAGACCATCGTCGACGTCTACGGCCACACCGATTCCACCGGGTCGAACGAGCACAATCTCTCGCTCAGCCAGCGCCGCGCCGTTTCGGTTGCGACGATCCTGGCCAATCAGGGCATCGACCAGCGCCGCTTCTATATCGAGGGCAAGGGCCCCGCGACCCCGATCGCCTCCAACGCCACCGAGCAGGGCCGCGCCCAGAACCGTCGCGTCGAAATCCAGATCTCGCCCATTCGCGGCTGAGATTGTCCCGTTCGGGTTCAAGAAAAACGCGGCCTTTCGGGGCCGCGTTTTTTATGGCGCCGGCGTTTCCACCACCGGGGCGGAGGTGGGCGAGCCGGGCAGGACATCGCTTCCCGGGGCGCCGGAAAACATCTGCATCACGAACAGCATCGCCACCACGATGCCCAGACCAACCAGGCCATAGAGCCACCAATTGGTCGGGCTGGTCGCGCCCAGGCTCGGCTCGTGCTCGCCGGCGACCTTGAGCTTGGAGCCGTCGGGCACGTCGAGGCGCGCCCCGTTTTCGTCGACGAGAAAATCGACCTCCGCCACTTTCGGGGCGGTCTTGTCATCGCTCGTGGCCATCCTTGGTCTCCCTGTTGCCAATCGCTGTGGGAGAAATGCCCGCCGGATGCGGCCGGTTCCGCTGACACCGTTCCGCAACGCCGATCACAATCCCTCCAGCCGCGCAACCGAGGCCCGGGCGGGGCGTTAGTTGACCATACCCATCTCAAGGAGAACCATCATGGCCTATGACGATATCCGCAAGACCGACGCCAACATCAAGGAAACCCATGACCTGATCGCCTCCGACAAGGTTGAGGGCACCAAGGTCTACGACCCGCGCGGCGAGCATATCGGCTCGATCGAGCGCATCCTGGTCGAGAAACGTTCGGGCAAGGTGTCCTATGCGGTTCTCAGCTTCGGTGGCTTTCTCGGCATCGGCAGCGATCACTATCCGCTGCCCTGGTCCAAGCTGAACTATGACGAAAATCTCGGCGGCTATCGCGTCGACATCACCAAGGATCAGCTCGAAGGCGCCCCGCGCTATGAGCGCGAGGACGACAATTACTGGACCGAGGAAAACGGCCGTCGCGTCTATGACTATTATGGCGTGGCGCCCTACTGGATCTGATTGCGGCTTTTTCAGCACCAGCCCATTTCAATCATCCATACTGCCGCTCCGGCGTCCCTTGCGGGACGCCGGTTTTTTTGCGTGCGGAGGGGCCGCCAGCAGTCCCGTTGCGAGCCTCCCTCGTGTTTCGCGCTTACCCCACCGGACGAGCAGGCCCCACGCTGTCGACAGGCGGGCGCAACTCATCCCGAGTGCAGAACAAGGCGGCGGCCTTTATCGCTTGCCCGTCCCAATCCACAGGACGCCCCGTCGCGCCGCCCTTGCCCGCTTCCCCCTTGCATCTGCTCCCAAGAATCCGCATATAGCCTCTCGGGAGGTTGGCGCGGACGTGTTCCTCGCCAACCGGGTCAGGTCCGGAAGGAAGCAGCCCAGACGAGATCCTCACGGGTCGTTTGCCAGCCTCCTACTCATCTGTTCACAACATGGCTGCTGTCGCCGCAAATCCCATCATGGCTTTTGCGGTCGGGGTGGCATTGCCCTAGACTGGCACCATGAACAAAGGCGGATTCTCAACGATGGCAGTGAGGGCAGGGCGGCATGGCTGAGCCTCAGACCACGCCCTATCTGGTGTTGGCGCGCAAATATCGTCCGCGCGACTTCTCTACCCTCGTCGGCCAGGACGCCATGGTGCAGACGCTGGGCAATGCCTTTGCGCAAAACCGCATCCACCACGCCTTTATCATGACCGGCGTGCGCGGCGTGGGCAAAACCACGACGGCGCGTATCCTCGCCCGCGCCTTCAACTACGAAGACGAAAATGGCCGCCGTCCGACCCTCGATCTCGAAAAAGAGGGCATGCATTGCCGTGCCATCATCGAGGGCAGGCATGTTGACGTCATCGAAATGGACGCTGCCTCCAATACCGGCATCAACGACATTCGCGAGATCATCGACTCGGTGAAGTACGGCCCCGCTTCGGCGCCGTATAAGGTCTATGTCATCGACGAAGTGCACATGCTCTCGACCGCCGCCTTCAACGGCCTCTTGAAGACGCTCGAAGAGCCGCCGCCTTATGTGAAATTCATCTTCGCCACCACCGAGATCCGCAAGGTTCCCATCACCATTCTGTCGCGCTGCCAGCGCTTCGATCTGCGGCGCATCCCCGCCGATGTGATGACTGCCTATCTCGAAAAGATCCTCGGCCAGGAAGGCATCGGTTTCGAGCCCGACGCCCTGGCCATGATCGTGCGCGCCGGCGAAGGCTCGGCCCGCGACAGCCTTTCCCTGCTCGATCAGGCCATCGCCCATGGCGGCGGCGCGGTCAGCGCTGCAACGGTCAAGGCCATGCTGGGCCTCGGCGACCGCGCCCGCATCATCGACCTCTTCGAGGATTTGATGGCCGGCCGCATCGCCGAAGCGTTGACCGCCCTGCGCGAGCTCTACGATCTCGGCGCCGATCCGCAGACCCTGCTGGCCGATCTTGCCGAGTTCACCCATCTCGTCACTCGCATCAAGGTCGTGCCCGCCGCGGCCGATGATGCCTCGCTCACTCCCGACGAGCGCACCAGGGGGCGCGATCTTGCCCAGCGCCTGCCCATGCGCGCGCTCACCCGCGCCTGGCAGATCCTGTTCAAGGGCAATGAAGAAACCGCCCGCGCCGGCAATGGCCTGCAGGCGGCGGAAATGACTCTGATCCGCCTCGCCTATGCCGCCGATCTGCCCAGCCCCGACGAGGTCATCGGCAAATTGACCGGTCAGGTGCTGGCCCATGCGCCGCTGACCCCGCCCGCTCCGCGCGGTGCGCCTTCCGGTGGCGGGGGCGCCACCGCCCTGCGCGTCGAGGCGCCGCAACCCGTCATCGTCGCCAGCGAACCGGCGCCGGTCACCCGGCCGCAGGCCGTGGCCCAGCCGGCCCTTGCCAGCATCGCCACCTATAAGGATCTTATCGCTCTGGCCACCGCCAAGCGCGACGTGCTGGTCAAGCTGGCGCTCGAATCGCAGATGCGCCCGGTTTCCTTCGAGCAGGGCCGCATCGAGGTGGCGCTGGCCGATGGCGCCGATCCGACCATGATCGCCACGCTCTCGGCGCGCCTGCAGACCTGGACCGGCCAGCGCTGGCTGGTCATGGTGTCCAACAAGCCGCCCGAGGGGCTGACCATCCGCCAGGAGCGCGAGCAGCGTCAGGTCGCGGCCACCGCCGCCGCCCATGACGATCCGCTGGTCAAGGCCATTCTCGAAACCTTTCCCGGGGCCAAGCTCGTCAACGTCACCGTGCGCGACGACGAGGCCGCCATTCCCGAAATCGCCCCGCCACCGCAAGAGGAGGATGACGAATGAAAGACATCATGGGCATGATGAAGGCAGCCAGCGAAATGAAGGGCAAGATGGAGGCCATGCAGGCCGAGCTTGCCGAACTGGTGGTCGAAGGCCGTTCCGCCGGCGGCATGGTCACCGTCGCGCTCTCGGGCAAGGGCGAAATGCGCGCCCTCAAGCTCGACCCCAGCCTGGTCAAGGCCGACGAGGTCGAAGTCCTCGAGGACCTGATCATCGCCGCCTATAACGACGCCAAGGGCAAGAGCGAAGCCGAAATGGCGCGCAAGATGGCCGAAGTCACCGCTGGCCTCCCCATCCCGCCCGGAATGAAACTGCCGTT
>JAHCJW010000224.1 GCA_026126125.1 Devosia sp. | reverse complement strand
CGGGCTCTCCAGGGCAAAGGCCCGGTCACGAAGACCGGGCCGCGTGGGGGATGGTTGTGGTCAGGCGGCAGCTGGGCCGGGCGCGTGAAGCGATAGACCGCCGGCGTCCGGTTCGCTGTCATCGGTGTCGGCGAAAGGATCGACCAGTTTGTGGATCGGCTGGGCGCGACCCATCCAGGGCTGCGGGCGGATCGCGCGCACCCAGTCGGCGAAGCTTGGAATGAAGCCGAGATCCTCCAGCACATGCTGCTCGCCGATCAGCCGGACGGGTACGACGCGACCGGTCGAGATGGTGATGGTCGGCCCGAAAACCCGTTCCAGCTCGAAAATACCCTGGGCATGATGGCGCAAAGCCCGGTGCCGGAAATCCGCGGTGATTTCCTTCGATTCATCGAACCATTGATGCAGCGGCAGATAATCCTCTGCCGTGCCGCCCCATTTGCGCGCCGAGGACAACGCGTGATGATAACAATGTCCCATCATCGCCTCCCTCAGAAGTTGTGCGCATAGTGTTCGGAGGTGGTGTATCGCTCGTTGTAGTCGAGCGTGATCGTGTGCGCGGCCACGTCGAAGGTGATATCGCCATAGGCGCCATCAGAATTTTCCCAGCCGCAATGCGTTCTCTCCAGAACATCATAGGCCAGACTTTCGACGGCCGTTGCGATAGCGAGCGGCGAGCGCTGCGGTTCGGATTGACCCCAGACAGCCTCGGCGATCTCGATCGTGCCTTCGGGCATGGGGGTTGCATCGTCGCCAGCCCGAACCTCGACATTCTCAATCTGGCCGGAGTCGCCATAGCCGTCGAAGGTCACGACGACATGGGTAACGCCAGCCAATGCGAGGGCATCGAGCAGCACGGCCTTGTTGAGGCTGAACAGTTCGGCTTCAAGCTGGTTTCGCAGGGCATCCAGCGTCTTCCACTCGCCGAGCGGCGGGCTGATGTCATGCGCGGTTTCGGAATGATCGGTCATCTGTCTCTCCTGAAACGAAAGCGCCCGGCACGATGGCCGGGCGGATGAAGGGTCGGACGGGAAGATGCGGGGCGCCCGGAACCGCCCCGCCAGGGGATTATTCGGCGGCAACCATCTGCTGCGCCTCGTCCTCCTCGTCGGCGAGGTCTTCGTCCTCACCATCGCCGACCAGGAACTCGGGCAAATCGTCAGCCTCGACATTGGCGGTGACAACAGCGTCCGCCTCCGTGTCGGGGGCGATCATGCGAAGCGGTTCGGGCAGCCAGCCGGTATCGGCCAGCAGACGCTCGGCCTCCCTGGCCATGTCGCCCTTCTTCAGATGCCCGATCAGCTCGGCCGCACAGTCACCGGCACCTTCGCGCACGGCTTCAATGATGCGCGGCTTGGTCACGCGGCCGAGATAGTTCGCAGCGGTCGGCCGCCACCCCACCGCCACCATGTCGAGGCCGGTGGCGCGGGCCAGCCGGTCCGCCTGCGACAAGCGAACTTCGAGCCCGTGCTGGCTGACGCCCATGCCGCCATAGGGATTCGGTTTTTCATAGAGCGCGTTGACGCCAAAGCTGACGCAATGGGCAAGAAGCTCCATCCGGGAACCGTCGTCGAGATCGGTGAGCCAGTCCCAGAGCGCCGCATCATCGGCCGGAATATGATCGCCCCAGTGTTCATGCCGCTCGGCAACCGACCGCGCCGAAGTGCTGTCGCGCAGATCCTCGGCCTGCGCCGGGAAATGCACATCGCGGACCTGCGCCTCGATGCAGCCTCGCGTGGAATGCGGCAGGAAGTGATCCGTGACCAATCTGTGCAGGAGCGCGGTCATGGCGACATGCGGGTTCGATGCCACGGCATCGCGCAGCGCCAGCGTGCGATGCGCGGTCAGCTCGCTGATCAGGCGGTCGGGAAGCGGCCGGATCGTCTCGACATCATCTTCCTCATCTTCGCTTCCGGTGGTTTCCCCGCCAAGCGTAATGACAGTGCGCTGGATGTTGCCCGGCTGCCCAGCCTCGGGTGCCGTACCCGCAGCAGCATCACCATCGCCGCCATCGGGCTCTGCCGCCGCCTCGTCTTCAGGCCGGACGTACCCGCGTTCGACCAGCAATGTACCATCGGCGTCGATGCTGACAAAGGCGCCCGCCCGCACCATCTCCTCGTGCGCATAGGCCACGGGACGGCGTTCGAAGGCTTCCAGAGCCTGCTCGATCTGACCGAGGCGCTCATCGATTTCATCGGGCAGTTCATCAGCCTCGGCATAGTCGGCTTCGATCCGGTCGTATTCGTCCCTCAGCGCCTCCCGGGTCGCCCGTTCCACATCGGTCAGATCGATGGTGACGCCAGTCAGTTCCCGCAGACCGTGATCATGGCCATAGGGAAAGGTGACGGCGATATCGATCCATTTCCAGCCCTCGGCAGCGACCACTTCGGCCTCGGACTTGAGCTTCTCGCTGACCAGACGGTCGAGCAGGATGGCGTCCTGAAGCCAGCCACCATCGTCGGACTGAAAGAGATCGCGCAGCACATAGCCGCCCGCCGCTTCATAAGCCTCAATGCCGACGAAAACCGCCCGCTTGTCCGAAGCGCGCACCGTGGTCTCGGTCATCAGGCGCCGGATGGTATAGGGCTCCTTCTGCCACCCATCCTTGATCGCCTCCCAGACCTGCTGCTGGCGTGCATGGTCCTCGGAGATCGTGAAGGCCATGAGCTGCTCGAGCGTCATGCCATCCTCGGCGTAAATCTCGAGCAATGCGGGCGCAACCGAAGCCAGGCGCAGGCGCTGCTTTACCACCTTCGCGTCGACGAAGAAGGCGGCGGCGATTTCCTCTTCGGTCATGCCCTTCTCGCGCAGGGCCTGGAAGGCACGGAACTGGTCGAGCGGATGCAGCGGCGCGCGCTCGATATTCTCGGCAAGCGATACCTCGTCGATCAGGATATCGGCACCGGCATCCGAGACGACGCAGGGCACCGGAGCGGTTTTCACCAGACGCTTCTGCTTGACCAGCAGTTCCAGCGCCCGGAAACGGCGCCCGCCGGCGGGCACTTCGAACATGCCGGTCTCCCTGCCTTCGGCATCCATAACCGGCCGGACATGCAGCGACTGGATCAGGCCGCGGCGGGCGATGGACTCGGCCAGCTCCTCGACCGAGACACCGGATTTGACCCGGCGGACGTTCGCCTGGGAGAGCACCAGCTTGCTGAAAGGAATGTCGCGCGAGGACGACAGGGTGATCTTCTGAACGGCAGTAGCCATGTTCGTGACTCCACGACGGACGCCGGGGAGCCTCTCTCTCCGGCAACCAGCCCGTCACGAAGTTCCCATCCCTCCTTTCACTCTTCCGGCTCCGCCTCGGCGCAACGCCGGTCGCCATCAGATCGCACCGCAGGCGCGCAGGCTTGTCTCGCGACCGGCGCCGGTAATGATGTGATCATGCAGCGTCACGCCGAGGGCGCTGCAGGCCTTCTGAATCTCCTTCGTCATCGCGAGGTCGGCCGCCGAGGGCTCGGGATCACCGGATGGATGGTTGTGGACAATGATCAGCGCCGAGGCATTGAGCGCCAGGCTCCGCCGCAGCACTTCCCGGGGATAGACCGGCGCATGATCAACCGTGCCGATGGCAAGGCATTCATCCGAGATGAGCCGGTTTTTCTGGTCGAGATAGAGGACATGGAAGCGCTCGACATCACCGCGGATGGTCAGCGCACAATAATCCAGAACCGCCTGCCATGTGGACAGGACCGGATTTTGGTTGAGATGGCGCAGCAGGATCTGGCGTGCCTCGTAGACAACAGCCTGCTCCTGCGCAGAAAACTGGCAGGGCTGCGTATCGATATCGAGTTTCCTCATGCGTCGCGTCATGGTCGTGGTTCCCGACGGGCAGCCGGCCTGGTGCCGAAACTTTCACCGCGTCACGACAAAAGCGCCGCCCTCTGCCTCGGCAGAGAGCGACGTAGAAGCGCAAAACCAGAAGGGCGGAATTCAGGCTTTCCGGCTTTCTGTATCGGCGGGATTCAATGTCAGCGCAGCATCACTGCGGAAATCGGGCGGACAGGATTTGCTCGGCTGCGCGAATGCTGCCAGCCATGCGTGCCGCCTCGGCCCAGACCGAAATCGGGAACATGCCGTTAAAAAGCACGTCACGCTCGATCCCCATGCCAAAGGGCAGCCGGATCGTCTCCAGCTCACCAAAGCTCCAGCTGCCGAGTTCGGGATAGCCGACGTCGGCAAGGCCGAACATGATGTCGCCCTCTTCATCCAGTTCGGTCGCGAGCCAGACGCCGGCATCGAAGGGATTATAGAATTTCACGACGGGGACGTGAT
>JAHCJW010000223.1 GCA_026126125.1 Devosia sp. | reverse complement strand
CGACGGGCTTGGCCACATAATCATGGGCGCCGACCCGCATCGCACCCACCGCCGCGCTCACCGAAGCGCCATCGGCCATGGCCAGCACCAGCGCGCCCTCCGCCAGCCGGACCAGCCGCCCCATGGCCTCTTCGCCGTTTTCGCCCAGATCACCGAGGCTGGGCATGTCGGCGACAATGACGTCAAATCTGGTCTGGCGCAGCAATTCCGCTGCTTCGCGGCCACATGTGGCGATGCTGACCTGGGGCGGCACCAGCATGGCCTGGCAGAGCGATTCGCCGGTGCGGCGGCCCGTTTCTGCGTCCTTGTCGACCAGCAGCAGTCGCCCGCACAGCGCGTTTTCCTGGCCGTTTTGCATCGCCATCGTCACGGATTCCCGCTTCATCGCCGCAGGC
The DNA here is from genome assembly GCA_026126125.1 of Devosia sp. GTDB lineage: Bacteria > Pseudomonadota > Alphaproteobacteria > Rhizobiales > Devosiaceae > Devosia. Next base: position 3,930 of record JAHCJW010000223.1, on the reverse strand, counting down.
GGCATGTGCCGGCCTGTTCCTGTTGTCGGCGGTGATTGTTCTGGAACAGGGTAAATAATCCGTTCTTAAACCGTCATTATGCGTCTCAGCGCTTTTGCCGGTCCGGGGGCGATGCTAAGAGAACTAGGCCGAATCTTGACCACTTTTTGTATTTTCCCGGGATGCCCATGCAGGCTCTGGTCTATTTGTTCATAGCGCTTGCCGCAGCGGCTTTGGGCGCCACCGCCTATTTCGGGCTGACCTTTACCCCTGCCGACTCGATTTTGGTTGCCGTGGTGGTGGGCTGCGTTTGCGTGATGATCGTCGAGCGCCAGCTGCGTGTGCGCGCCGAACGGCGCCTCGAGCGCGGCATCGAAGACCTGTCCCGCCTGCTAGCAACCGACGCTCAGGCCGGCGCCGTTCTGGGTCGGCGCATCAATGCCCTCTCCGAGCTCAATCCCGGCCAGCGCCTTGAAACCGTCGAGGCCGATATTTCCGTGCTCGGCACCGTCATTCGCCAGGTCGCCGAGGCGGTGGCGGAGATGGAAGACAAAATGGTCAGTGCGCCCACCGCCCCGGTTCGCAGCGCCGATATTTTCGCGCGCGAGGCGCGCCCTGCTGCCGCGCACCTCGTCGCCGATGAAGACAACGAGCCGATCATCCCGCCCGAAATGGTGCGCCAGGCGCTGGATGAAAACCGCCTCGTCTATCATATCCAGCCCATTGCCCGCCTGCCGCAGCGCCGTCCGGCCGGCTATGATCTGGTTCCCCGCCTGATGCTGGAGGATGGCGATCTGGCCGACCGGGCCGATTTCATGCCGCGCCGCGGCAGCGAGGATATCTGCGAGCGGGTCGAGGGCATGGCGCTCAACGAGGCGGTGGCCATCGCGCGCCGCGCCCGCACCAGCGGCCAGTCGGTCAGCCTGCATGTGCCGCTCAGTCGCGCGACGCTCACCAACGAGGCGGCGGTCGAGCAGTTGATGGCGACGCTCGACGCCAGCCGGGCCATCGCCACCGGCCTGGTCTTCGTCATGGCCGAAGCCGAGTTCCAGACGCTGATTCAGACCACGCGGGCCCTGATCGACGCCATCCTGCGCAAGGGCGCGGGTTTCTCGCTTTCCTCGGTCCGCTCGCTAAGGCTCGATTTCGCTGAATTGTCGGGGCTGGGCGTGCGCTCGCTGCGCGTCGATGCCACCCGGCTCATCGATATGACCGAGAGCTATACCGATTTCCACCTGTCCGACATCGCCGCCTATGTCGGCCGCTACGACATGGCGCTGCTGGCCATTAATGTCGAAAGCGAGCGCCAGATCGTCGAACTGCTCGATAACGACATCATGCTGGTGCAGGGCAATTATATCGCCGCGCCGGGTCCGGTTCGCCCCGATCTGCTGCTCGAGCCGACCCGCACCGTGGCCGCCACCCAGCCGGTCCGCCGCCACGCCGAGGTTTAAAAGGCGGGCAGGGGCCCTGCCTCCGGCGCTCAAGGCCAGCGCGGTCTTTGGCGAGGCGCCATCAGGTTTTTGCTTGATCGCAACGGGCAAACTGGCTCATAGCTCGCCTCGCCCGATCCCTCCCATCCTGGTGTCGCCATGACTGCGCCTCTGCCGATCATTTCCGGTCTCTCCGAGCTTTCCGGCCGCTACGATGCGGTGCTGAGCGATGTCTGGGGCGTCATCCACAATGGCGTGGCCGCCTTCCCCGAGGCCGTGGAAGCGCTGGTCGCCTATCGCCGGGCCGGGGGCAAGGTGGTGCTGATCACCAATGCCCCGCGCCCCTCGGCGCCGCTGATTGTCATGCTCGATCGGCTCGGCGTGCCGCGCGAAGCCTATGACGACATCGTTTCCTCGGGCGACGCCACTCGCGCCATGATTTCGAAATATCGCGGCCGCGCCATCCACCATGTCGGCCCGCCCACCGAGGATGATGCGCTCTATGAGGGCTTCGATCTGCGCCGCACCGGCCCGGAAGAAGCCGAAGTGGTTGTCGTCACCGATCTCGACACCGACGACGATACCCCTGAAATGTACCGGGCACGGGCCAAGTTCTGGCTCGAGCGCAAGCTGCCGATGATCTGCGCCAATCCCGACCGCGTGGTCGAGCATGGCGACAAGATCATCTATTGCGGCGGCGCCCTGGGCGATCTCTATGCCGCCATGGGGGGCATGGTGCATATGGCCGGCAAGCCCTATCAGCCGATCTATGAGGAAGCCTTCCGGCTCGCCGAACTGGCTGCCGGCCGGCCGCTCGACAAGGCCCGCGTGCTGGCCATCGGCGACAGCGTACGCACCGATGCCACCGGTGCCGCCCAGTTTGGGGTCGACCTCCTGTTCATCACCGGCTCGATCCACGCTGCCGAGCTCGATGCCTTCGGCAAGCCCGATCCGCAGGCCATTGCCGATCTCATCGCCCCCAGCCGCGCCCATGTCGCCGGCTTCCTGCCGCGCCTCGCCTGGTAATGTCCGTGCCCGCTTTCGTCCGCCTCTCCAGCCTTGCCGCGCTGCCTCCCGCTTTGCGCGGGGCCTATGTCGCCATCGGTAATTTCGATGGCATGCACCGTGGTCACCAGACCATCATCGCCGCCCTGCGCGAGCGGGCGCAGGCGGCGGGCGTGCCTGCGCTGCTGCTGACCTTCGAGCCGCATCCGCGCGACGTCTTCGCCCCGACCCCCTTCATGTTCCGTCTCACCGAAGGCGACGCCAAGGCGCGTCTGGCTCAGGCGCTGGGGCTCGATGGCGTCATCATCCTGCCTTTCGACCGGCCGTTTTCCCAGGTCGAGGCGGAAGATTTCGTCGCCAATATCCTCGTGCGCGATCTGGGCGTGCGCGGTGTCATTGTCGGCTCCGATTTCCATTTCGGCCGCCAGCGGCGTGGCACGCCCACTTTCCTTCGCGGCGAGGGCGAACGCCTCGGCTTTGCCGTCGAAACCCTCGATCTCATGGATGAAGGCGAAGAGGTCATTTCCTCCTCTCGCATCCGCGCTGCCCTCTCCGAGGGCGCGGTAACGGCGGCGAACCGCCTGCTCGGCTATCACTGGTTCTTCGAAGGCTGCGTCGTCCAGGGCGATCAGCGCGGCCGGGATCTGGGCTATCCCACCGCCAACACCATGACGCCCGGCAGCTTCCAGCTCGCCCAGGGCGTCTACGCGGTTCGGGCCCGGCTGGGGGACCGTCTTCTTGATGGCGTCGCCGCCTATGGCAAGCCGATGTTCGACAATCAGCGCCCGCCTTTCGAAACACATCTGTTCGACTTCGATGAGGATATCTACGGCCAGACGCTCGCCGTCTGCCTCGTCGGTCACATTCGCGGCCAGGAAGTATTCAAGGGTCTCGACGAACTGATTTCCGCCATGGACCGCGACAGCCGCAAGGCCCGCGCCATGATCGCGGACTGTGAGGCCCTGGGCGAGCTGGATGAAAAGCTCGGCTTTTTTGCCGGACACCCCTACCGCGCCTCTTCCTGATCGCGGCCATTCTGTGGCTCCCCGGCCGGGCGACAACCGCGACAGCTTCCTCCCCCTGTCGGGGCGAGGTCAGGAGGGGGTATCCCCTTCTGGCCATCCTTGCTAAAAGGCACCCCGATCTTCCAGAACGAAACGCCGATCCATGACCGATACCGCTTCCAGCGCGACCGAAACCGATTATTCGGCCACGCTTTTCCTGCCGGAAACCGAATTTCCCATGCGCGCTGGCCTGCCGGCTCGCGAGCCGATCTGGCTCCAGCGTTGGGAAGACATGGATATTTACGCCCTCCAGCGCGAACAGGCCAAGGATCGCCCGCTCTTTACGCTGCATGACGGCCCCCCTTACGCCAATGGCAATATCCATATCGGTCACGCGCTCAACAAGACGCTGAAGGATATCGTTTCGCGCTCCATGCAGATGCTGGGCCACAACTCGGCCTATGTGCCGGGCTGGGATTGCCACGGCCTGCCCATCGAATGGAAGATCG
>JAHCJW010000222.1 GCA_026126125.1 Devosia sp. | reverse complement strand
CGCTCGAACTTTACAAGAAACCGGCCCACCGGTTCGTCGCCGGCTTCATCGGCAGCCCCAGGATGAATTTTGTCGACGGAGCCGAGGCGGCAAAACACCATGCCCATTCCATCGGTGTGCGCCCCGAGCATTTCACCATCTCGACCACCGCGGGCGCGGGCTTGTGGAAAGGCAAGGTCGCCGTGGCCGAACAGCTCGGAAGCGACACCTTCCTGCATGTCAATGTCGAGGGCCTGGGGCTCATGACCATCCGCGCCGATGGCGACCAGACCTTTGCCCATGGCGACGCCCTCTTCCTCACCCCCGACCCCGCCCGCATCTACAAATTCGACGCGGCCGGCAAGGCGATCTGAGCATGGCGAACCTCCCCCCTTCCGCGATCACCAGCACCTCGTGCCCAACATCCCGGCGCCTCTCTTCGTCGTCACCACCGGGCTCGTCCCGGTGGTCCATGCGGTGCCGCAGCACCCTCCGGTTTGTCCGAACAAGCCGGGCAATGACCACCGGGGATGGACTTGATCGCTGCGTTTCCCCCGGCGCTGCCCTTCCCCTGCCGGGTCTTTCCCGCGCCAGCGGGAACCTAAGTTTCCTCAAGCCGGAGGTTTCCGCCATCGCGGCAACGTCTCTAGGGTTTATGCCGAAATGACCACCAAGCTCTCCGCCAGCACGCTCGCCACCATCACCACGGCAGCCGTTCCCGCTTATGACCGATCCGGCCTCACCCCGGGCATCGTCCATTTCGGCGTCGGCAATTTCCATCGCGCCCACCAGGCAGTCTATCTCGACGATCTGTTCGCGCTGGGCGCCGATCACGACTGGGCCATCATCGGCGCCGGCGTGCGCGAGGCCGATGAGGCCATGCGGCAAAAACTCGGCGCGCAGGATTGGCTGACCACCGTGGTCGAGCAGGAGGCGGAAACGAGCGCCGCGCGGATCACCGGCGCCATGATCGACTATCTCCGCCCCGGCGACACCGAAGCCATCCTCACCCGCCTCGCCGATCCGGCGACACGCATAGTTTCCCTCACCATCACCGAGGGCGGCTATTATATCGACCCGGCCAGCCAGAAGGTCGATGCGGCCCATCCCGACCTCGTCTGGGATGCCGCCCATATCGAGACACCCAGGACCGTTTTCGGCCTCATCCTCGCCGGCCTCCTGCGCCGGCGCGAGCTGGGCATTGCCCCCTTCACCGTCATGAGCTGCGATAACATCCCCGGCAATGGAAATGTCACGCGAGATGCTACCAGTGTGTTAGCGAACTCGGTGCAAAAGGGGCTCGCAAACTGGGTTGAGGCGAACGTGGCTTTTCCCAATTCCATGGTGGATCGCATCACTCCCGCCACCTCCGATCGCGAGCGCACCCTGCTCGAACAGGATTTCGGCATCGCCGATAACTGGCCGGTCTTTTGCGAAACATTCCGGCAATGGGTGCTCGAAGATAATTTCCCCGCCGGCCGCCCGGCGCTGGAAAAAGTCGGCGTACAATTCGTTGACGATGTAAGCCCTTACGAACACATGAAAATCCGCATCCTCAATGGCGGCCACGCCGCCATCGCCTATCCGGCGGGCCTGCTGGATATCCACTTCGTGCACGAGGCGATGGAACACCCGCTCATTTCCGCCTTCCTGCGCAAGGTCGAGGACGAAGAAATCATCCCCGTCGTCGCTCCGGTGCCGAACACAAATCTTCATGATTACAGGGCCTTGTGCGAAAAGCGCTTCGCCAATCCCAAGATCGGCGACACTGTTCGCCGCCTCGCCCTCGACGGCTCCAACCGCCAGCCCAAATTCATTATCCCCTCGGCGCTGGATCGGGTGAAAATGGGCGCTTCGGTCACCGGTCTCGCTCTGGTGTCCGCCCTCTGGTGCCGCTACTGCTACGGCACCACCGAGAGCGGAACGGAGATCGAGCCCAACGACCCGAGCTGGGATCGGCTGACGGCCCAGGCCAAAGGGGCGAAGGGCAAGCCGGAAATATGGCTGCAAATGTCTGATATCTATGGCGAATTAGCCCAGTTATCCCCTTTCTCCTCAGCCTTCGCTCATGCCCTCGAAACCCTCTGGTCCATCGGCACCAAGGCCGCGCTCGAACGCTATCTTGCCGACGCGCTATAGCGCCGCCGCCAGGGGGTAGCCCACCCCCTCGCCTTCCGCTAAGGTCCGGCGCGAACCGATAAGAAGGCGGGCAAAATTGTCGCAAAGCCTCCTCGTGGGAGTGGACGTGGGCACCGGCAGCGCACGCGCCGGCGTTTTTACCGAGACGGGTCAGATGCTTGGCCGGGCCGAACACCCCATCGCCATGCGTCGCACCGACGCCAATTTCGCCGAGCACGACAGCGAGGACATCTGGCAGGCGGTCTGCAACGCGGTGCGACAGGCCATCGCCAAAGCTGACGTAAGCCCCGGAAATATCATCGGAATCGGTTTCGACGCCACCTGCTCCCTCGTCGTCCGCGACGGCAATGGCAATTCCGTCACCGTCTCCTCGGACGGCCAGGATCGCTGGGACACCATCGTCTGGCTCGACCACCGCGCCCTTGCCGAAGCGGAGGAATGCACGCGCACCGGCCATCTCGTCCTCGACTATATCGGCGGCGTCATGTCGCCCGAGATGGAAGTGCCTAAGCTCATGTGGCTCAAGCGAAATCTGTCACAAAGCTGGTCCCGCGCCGGCCTCATGCTCGATCTGGCCGACTTCCTCTCCTGGAAAGCCACCGGCTCGCTGGCCCGCTCGCAATCCACCCTCACCTGCAAATGGACCTTCCTCTCCCACACCAGCCCCGGCTGGCAGCGCGACTTCCTCGCCACGGTCGGCCTCGAGGATTTGGCTGAAAAAGCAGCACTACCAGAGGTTTCCACCCCGGTCGGCCAGCGCATCGCCCCGCTTTCCCCGGCGGCGGCGGAGCAATTGGGGCTCACAACCGCCTGCGTCGTCGGCGCCGGCCTCATCGACGCCCATGCCGGCGCCCTGGGCACGCTCGGCGCCTTCACCGGCGACATCACCACCATCGACCGGCACCTGGCCCTCATCGCCGGCACGTCGAGCTGCGTCATGGCCCTTTCCGCCGAAGACCGGCCGATCAGCGGCGTCTGGGGCCCCTATTTTGGCGCCGTCCTGCCCGGCGTCTGGCTCAATGAGGGTGGCCAATCGGCGACAGGTGCCTTGCTCGACCACATCCTTCGCTGGCACCGCGCCGGCGGCGAGCCGACCGCCGAGCTGCATCTCAAAATCTGCCGGCGGATCATGGAGTTACGCGCCACCGAAGGCCTCAAGCTCGCCGAGCGGCTACATGTCCTGCCCGATTTTCACGGCAACCGCTCGCCGCTGGGCGATCCCTTCGCCCTCGGCGTCATTTCCGGCCTGACGCTGGACAGCGACTTCGACAGTCTCTGCCGGCTCTATTGGCGAAGCTGTGTCGCCATCGCCCTGGGCGTGCGCCATATCCTCGAAACCCTCAACACGCGCGGCTATGCCATCGACACCCTGCACGTCACCGGCGGTCATACAAAAAATCCTTTATTGATGGAGCTTTACGCCGACGCCACCGGCTGCACTGTCGTTGAGCCCTCGACCCCGGACGCCACCCTTTTGGGCATGGCCATGGTCGCCGCCTGCGCCGCCGCGCTCCATCCGAGCCTCGACCGCGCCTGCATGGCGATGCAGCAAGGCGGCAGTGCCCGGGCCCCGAACCCGGCGGCGCGGGGGCAATTCGACCGGGACTACCGCATTTTCCTCGCCATGCTGGCGCAGCGGCAAGCCATCGACGCGATGCGCTGAACCACCTGTTCAGCCGCCCCCCAAGCTCTCTTCCCTAAAGCCGAAATTTTTGGCCTGCGAGTATTGCGCAGGCAGAGTTCGCACGAAACGACGCAGTCCGTCGACGGACTGCGCCTCGAATAGCGTCGCCGCCATCTCCATCACGGAACCAAATCCGTCCAGCTCCGTTTTTCTGCCACGCAACCGAATATGGCTGCGCTGACAAGGTCCCGGCTGAACGGGATCGCCGGAGGCGGACATGACTCACACGGAAATCAAGGCCATCGAAGACGCAGGCCGTTCGACCATGGTGTGGTCTTCGGACAGCTATAACGGCGCCAGCCATTTTGGCGACGTCGCCAAGGCGCTGATCCCCGCCCTGTTCATCCTCGCGGCGGCCACGGCACTGCTGCTCGCCCTGCTCTGAGGGTCACGACAGGCGAGCGCGATCCCACTGCACCTATTGGAGGGTTTTATGACACTCGGCACCATTCTCATCATCATTCTGATCCTGCTGCTGATCGGCGCTCTGCCCAATTGGGGCTATTCGCGCGGCTTCGGCTATTTCCCATCCGGTATTCTGGGCGTGGTGCTCATCGTCATCCTCATTCTGGTGCTGATGGGACGCATATAACCCCTTCCGAAAACGGACACGCACCTTCCCTTTTCCGCGCGAGCGGAACGTGTCCT
>JAHCJW010000221.1 GCA_026126125.1 Devosia sp. | reverse complement strand
GACGGGCTGTCCGGCCTGCCGCGTGATTATACCGGTCCGGTTCTCGGACCGGCATTACCGGGCGATCTGGGAGGCCCCATCGTTGACGCCCAGAACCGGGGGCAGCCCGTCACGCCGCCCGCCATGGCAACGCCCGCCCGCGACCCTGCAGAAGAGCGCCGCCTCGCCGAAGAGGAAGCTGCGCGCCTCAGCACGGTCTTCTTTCAGTCCGGGCAGAGAACGGCAACCACACCCGGTTCCACAATGCCGGACCTTGCAGGTCTCGGCCTTGGCGGTCAGCCCGCAACGCAGGACCGGCATACAGCCTTCCTGAATGGTCCGGTAGATCGCCAGACCGTTGCCATGGACCGCATCATGGCGCCTGCATCGCCCTATATCCTTCAGGCTGGTGCCGTGATTCCGGCGGCGATGATTACCGGCATCCGTTCCGACCTTCCCGGCCAGATCACGGCGCAGGTCACTGAAAATGTCTATGACAGTCCAACCGGTTCGTTGCTTCTGATTCCGCAGGGGACACGTATCATCGGCCAGTATGATGCGGGCGTGCAGTTCGGTCAGCGCCGCGTGCTGCTTGTCTGGAATCGCCTGATCCTGCCCAACGGTCGCTCGATCGTGCTGGAGCGCCAGCCCGGTGCGGATGCCTCCGGTTATGCGGGACTTGAGGATGGCGTCGATTACCACTGGTGGGATCTGATGAAGGCGGCCGGGCTGTCCACGCTGCTCGGCATCGGCACGGAACTGGCAACCGACGACGAGGACCGATTGATCCGTGCTATCCGCGACGGGGCGCAGGACACCATCAATCAGGCCGGACAGCAAATCGTCCAGCGTCAATTGCAGGTCGCGCCGACGCTGACCATCCGGCCGGGATTCCCGGTCAGAGTCATCGTCACCCGCGACCTTGTGCTCGAACCCTACAGGAACTGACCATGACCAAGCTGAAACTTGGACCGATCGTAGAGGACAAACCGGTGAAAGTCGCGGTGGAGCTACCTGGGCCGCTGCATCGTGATCTTGTTGCCTATGCCGAAGTTCTGGCCCGCGAAACCGGGCAACCCGCCACCGATCCTGTCAGGCTGATCGTGCCCATGCTGGAGCGGTTTATCGCCACGGATCGGGGTTTTGCCCGCGCCAGAAGAGCCCGCTCATGAGATGGCGTTCCTGTCAGGGCGGGCCGCCGCGACGATCTCCATCAACGTATCGACGGCCTCTCGCGTCGCGTCCCATTTGGCGCACTGATCCATTTCCCGGTTCTGAAGGGTGAGGCTCACCGCGCCATGTACCGTTGACCAGAACATGAAGCTGTACCGGCTCAGATCCATGCCGGGCAAAAAGCCCTGGTCCTGAGAGCAGCGAAGCCCAGTCAGAAACAGATTGAATATCTTACTTCCCGTTTCACTCGACCACGGGTCATCGCTGACATCGAGCCTCGGCGGCGGCGTGAACATCAACCGATACAGCGTGGGGTTTTCCAGGGCGAAGCGGACATAGGCATAACTGCCGTCTCGCAAATAGCCGAATGGGTTGCCGCGCATCTTCTCGAAGATGGCCAGCTTTTCTGTATAGAGCCGATTGAAGCCTTCATCCCGGACAGCGCGCAGCAAGGCGCTCTTGTTGCGGAAATGGCCGTAAAGCGCCGGCGCCGTGCAGCCTATGGCATGCGCAACGGCTGTCAGCGGTACGTCGAGGTCGCCACGCTCTGACAGCAGCCGGATCGTTTCGTCGATCGCACGCCGAGCAATATCAAGTTCTTGCTCCTTCCGGGGGCGAGCCATGGAGATCCTGTCGCAACTGATCGTGAAAACTAAACGCTGTTTACTTTTTTCGTTGACGGACCGGATGTCAAGACGCACCATTCCTGAACTGAATGACGTTTAGTTTGTTGCGGTGAGGAGAGGAGATGCGCGCTCGCAAGTTCACCGATAACGATGGGTGCATTCCAGGCGAAGCAGGCGGCCAGTTGGAAGGGCGGATGCGGGCGAAGCACCCGCCGGAAACCGGCCGCGGCTCAGGATGATGCGTCGTGCCTGCGCCCCGGACCCGTCAGGCCTCGATCGCTAACATTCCCCTCGCGGACATTGTCGCGAGGAACATGGGCAAGTCCCCGGTTCGGCTGCACCAGTTGCGATATTTTGTTGCCGCCGCCGACCACGGGAGCTTCCGCAAAGCCGCTGCGGCGCTCACCATCCAGGAGTCTTCCATCAGCCGGCGAATCCGCGATCTCGAGGATGAACTCGGCGCATCGCTTTTCGTGCGACATGCGGGTGGGGTGCGATTGACCGTCGCGGGGCGGGAATTCCTGCGTAACGCCCGCCATGCACTTCGCCAGATCGACATCGGGATGACCAAGGTGGCAGCGGTCGGCCGGGCGGAGCAAGGCCTGATCAAAGTGGGGATATTCTCGTCCCTTGCGTCAGGATTTCTGTTTGATCTGCTGCGCGCTTTCGGCACACGCCACCCGAACGTGCAAGTCGATGTCATCGATGGCAATCCGCCCGAGCACGTCGCGGCTGTCCGGAAACTTTGTCTGGACGTCGCGTTCATCACGGGAACGGCGGCATGGGATGGCTGTGAGGCGGAGCATTTATGGTGCGAGAAGGTTTTCGTGGTGCTGCCCGATGACCACCCCTTGGCGGGCAAGCCCGAACTTGGATGGGCCGATTTGGCTTCCGAGCGGTTCATCGTAAGCGACGTTGCGCCGGGTCAGGAGATCCACGACTATTTGGTTGCTCACCTTGCCGGTCTCGGCCGCCACCTCGATATTCAGTCTCAGCAGGTCGGCCGCGACAATATCCTATCGCTGGTCGCTCTCGGTCGCGGCCTCACTCTGACGAGCGAAGCAACGACCGTCGCCCAGTTTCCAGGGATCACCTACCGGGAACTTGCGGATGAGGTGCTGCCGTTCAGCATGGTCTGGTCCGCGCAAAACGACAATCCGGCGTCTCGGCGGCTGTTGAGCCTGGCACGATCGCTGACAGGGCTGGCCCGGCGAAAATAGGGTTTGACGGCACTGTACGATCACGCCGTAGCATTGGCTGCAATCGACATCGACCGTGTCGGTATCGAAGATGTCGTGGCCCTGCCCACGTCCAGGCTGACCGACTTCGATAGCGCTTTTGCCCCGCCGTGTTTGTGCACGGTGACACGGTGCGCATCCGGCCTTCCTCGGGCTTGACAGTTTGAGGTTTGTTAGAATAGAAAATATACGGACATCACAAGGTGTCCCATATACTTTTTATCCTTTCAAGTGCGGCGGGACGAGCAATGCTGAAATGGGGTGTCGAGAGGCGGTTGGAGTTCATCGAATTCCGCCTGTTCTGGGAGGGGGGTGTCAATCGCTCTGACCTGATCGATACGTTTGGCGTCTCCGTTCCGCAGGCGTCAAAGGACTTGACCCATTATCAGGAGCGTGCGCCGCAGAATGCGGTCTATGACAAAAGCGCTCGCCGCTACGTAGCCGGCCCGGAATTTCAGCCGGTGTTTCTAGACCCGGACCCGGACGCCTATCTCATGCGGCTCCGATCGATGGCGGAAGGTTTCGCCGACGCGGGGGCGAACTGGCTCGCTGCCCCGCCTGACATGGATATCGCTCTGACTTTGCGCCGTAAGGTCGATACCGAAGTTCTGCGTTCAGTTCTGGCGGCAGTGCGGGAGGAAAGGTCGCTGGACCTTCACTACCAATCCATGAACCGCGATCGGCCCGATCCGGCATGGCGGCGTATCACCCCGCATGCCTTCGGCTTTGATGGTCTGCGCTGGCATGTGCGGGCTTGGTGCCATGTGACGGAGCGCTTCAAGGATTTCCTGCTCTCGCGTGTCCTTGGATTCGGCGAGTTCGGCGAGCCAGGTGCTGCTGCGGCACAGGACCGGCTGTGGCAGGAAACCTTCGATATCACCCTTGTGCCGCATCCTGATCTGTCGGTCGGTCAGCAGGCGGTGGTCGCAAAGGATTACAACATGGCGGACGGGCGCGCTGTGCTGACAGTTCGCTACGCCATGCTGTTCTATGTGCTCAAGCGGCTAGGACTCCTTGATGGGGCTAGGCTGCGTGATCCCCGGACCCAGCATATCGTTGCGGCTGACGAAGACGAGGTTGCCGCCGCCCTTGAGCGTGCGCAGCATGAGTTCGATGAGGCTGACACAGCAAGCGGGGCGGTACCTAAATGATGGTGGCCGCAGCGAAATATCGGATGTCCTTTGGCGTGGGCGGGCTGATGCTCAATGAGAGCATCGTGATTGCTCAAGCTTATCAACCCGGTGAGAACTGGGCATCTGCTCGTGAGCGGTTGCTGGCCCAGGGCGCGTCATCCTTACCCAAACTGGCCTCGCAAACCCGCGCGCTTCGTGAAGTGTACGACCGGATAGGCCATCTCTCCGATGCCGAACGTCATTACCTGTCGGTAGAGGCTGACCGCGCCGAGCAGCAGGCGATGATGTGGCTGGCGGTCTGCCGGACCTATCGTTTTGTCCACGAATTCGCAGTCG
>JAHCJW010000220.1 GCA_026126125.1 Devosia sp. | reverse complement strand
CCGGTCCCGGAAGGCCTCTCAATGGCCGAAGCGGCCGCGCTTCCCGAGACCCTCTTCACGGTATGGTACAATATCTTCATGAGAGCCGGTCTGCGCGCGGGAGAAACACTGCTCGTTCACGGCGGCACCAGCGGGATCGGCACAATGGCCCTCTCGCTTGCTCGCTGCCTGGGCGTGCGGAGCTTTGCGACAGCCGGTTCGGACGAAAAGTGCAAGGCTTGTACCGAACTGGGGGCGGAGCTGGCGATCAACTACCGCGAGCAGGACTTTGTCGATGCGGTGCTCGCCCATACAGGGGGGGACGGCGTGAACGTGATCCTCGATATGGTGGGTGGAAGCTACCTGTCGCGCAACCTTCGCGCCGCCGCCGTCGAAGGCCGGATCGCGCAGGTCGCGTTCCTTGAAGGGTCGAACCCGGCCATCGACCTGATGAGCCTTGTGCGCAAGCGGGTGACCTTGACCGGGTCCATGTTGCGCTCGCGCTCGGACGAGGATAAGGCGATGATTGCCCGAGACGTCCAGGACAAGGCGTGGCCTCTCGTTGCCGATGGTCGACTGCGCCCCGTGATGGATCAGCGGTTCGCCATGCACGATGCCGCCGCAGCGCATGCGCGCATGGAAGGTGGCGCGCATGTCGGCAAGATCGTATTGCAGGTGGAATGATCCTGCGTCGCGGATAGAGAATGGATTTTACCGGTATCTTGTCGGTGTCGCTTCCCGGCGCATCGGGCAAGTGCCGGTGGGGGTGATGGAGCACTAATGTTGAACGACAGGGATTCGAAAGAGGTGCAAGCGCGCACCGACGAGGTCGCCCCGGCGCCGGGAGGCGTAGTCAGTCAAGTCGTCTATCAAGTGTCGGAAGCAATCATGGCCGGCAAGCTTCGTCCCGGAGACCGCCTCATCGAAGCGGAGCTGACCGAGATGTTCGGGGTCGGTCGCGGGTCGGTCCGCGAGGCTTTGCGACGCCTCGAGGCAAACAAATATATTGTGTTCGAGGCCAATCGCGGGGCTAGCGTCGCCCAGCCAAGCCCGCTCGAAATCGCCAATATGCTGCGCATTCGCGGCGTGATCGCCGGGTTGGGCGCGCGGGCGGCGGCCGAGAATGCGCGTCAGCCGGAGGCCCGGGCGCTCATCGACGCCATGTTCGCCGCGATCGAAGAGGACAAAGCAGAGCAGAACCCGCAGCGGCACCGCTATTATAATGCGCGGTTCCACCGGGCGGTTAACGAACTTAGCCGGAACGGATATGTCTCCTCGATGCTAGACGAGGTCAATATCCCGATGCTCTATGGCCAGTATTTTCGTATGCTGAGCACTGAACAATGGCAATATAATATCGAGGATCACATCGATATCGCTCGTGCTATCCGCAAGGCCGATCCCGATGCGGCGGCGCATTTCGCCGAACAGCACATGCTGCGCGCCGTGCCGATCGCTTCCGATATCGCGGAAAATATGTAGCCCCGCAATGCGCCTGGCTCGCCTCAGATATCAAGAACGAGCCGGTCGCCTTTGCACCCGCCGCAGCAGACCATCATCATCTCGTTTGACGCCTTCTCTTCGTCGCTGAGCACATCGTCACGGTGATCCGGAATGCCTTCGAGCACCGGGATCTCGCAAGACCCGCAGATGCCCTTTTCGCAGGACATCGGCACGTTGATGCCCGCGTCAAGCAACACGTCGATGATCCGACGCCCCTCCTGGACGCGCAGGACCAGACCGCTGCGGGCGCATTCGACGTCGAATCCGCCGGTCGTGGCGGCCTCTTGGGTGCTTTCGAACAACTCGTAGTGCACGCGGGCTTGCGGCAGATCCTTGGTCGCGGCTCGATAGCCGTTGAGCATCGGCAGCGGACCGCAGCAGTAGAGATGGGCGTCCTCGGGCAGACTGGCGACGATTTCGGCCATATCGAGCACGTGGCCTGCCTCCATATCGAAATGCAGTCGAGCTTCTGGCCGGGGAGCGAGTTCCTCGCGAAATGCCATGTCTTCGCGACGACGCGCGGCGTAGTGGATCGTCCACGGGCGTGAAGATGCCGCCAGATGGCGGGCCATCGAGAGGATCGGCGTGATGCCGATACCGCCCGCGATCAGAACCACCGGCCCCGATCCCGGCTCGAGCGCAAAGTGGTTGCGCGCCTCGCCCAGCCCCACCACGTCGCCAACAGAGAGTTCATGCAGTTCCGCAGAGCCGCCCCGACCCCGGGCCTCACGCTTCACGACGATCGTCACCGCACCCTCGACGTCGTCACAAAGCGTAGAATATTGCCGGATTTTACCCGAGGGCAGAAGCACGTCGATATGCGCACCGGGCTCAAGATCCGGCGGCGCAGCACCATCGGCAAGCGTCAGAACGAAGCGCTTCGTGCCAACTGCAACCACCTCGATCTGGGTGATGACGGCGGGAGAAAACCCCTTGGGAAGGTCCGTTTGCATTACGGCCGGAACGGTGCGGGCAAGGTCGCTCATAGCAAGGCTTTCTTCTAGGATTCTCAGGCTCAGGATACAATTATTGTCCTACAATGCAAGATGTTGGTTTTTAAAATTTCCATTTTTTTCCGGTAAACCCATCAAAATTCCTTGGGCCTCAAAAAATTATCCATGGTTTGTAGGATAATCGATGACCTGTAAAATCCCGATCGCCATGAAACCGCCGCTGATGGGCTTCTACCTCGACCTCGGCAATCCCGGGCCAAAACACAAAGCATGACATTCCGCCCTAGGAGGATGCGAAGACGCACGGAGCCGACAGGGGCATAGGCGGCGCCGCTGCCGCCGGTTGTCTGAACGACTTCGACCCTGCCCGCCGTCCATGCCGGGGCTGCTCCTTGCACTTTGTGCCGTGGTGCTCGTGGGCATCGGCATCGGGTATCAGGTCTATGGCCTCGACCGGGCAGGGCAGGCTCTCAGCGCCTTTGACGGGCCCGAAACCACAGTGGACGGCGTGCGCGCGGGGCTGGTAATGACCCTTGGAGGGATGATCCTGGCCGGGCATGGCGGGATCGATGAGGCCAATATTACCGGTGAATCGATGCCGATTTCCAAGGAGATCGGCGCGCAGGTCTGCGAGGCCACGGTCAATCTCGACGGGGTGCTGGAAGTGTCGGTCACCCGCACCGTGGGCGACAGCACCATTGCCCGCATGATCCGGCTCGTGACCGAGGCGGAGGCGGCGCGCGCGCCTTCCAGGCGGTTCAGCGCATGGTTCGGGCAAAGCTACACGATCGCCGTCATGGGCGCGCGATTCTCGCCTTCGCCGCCTTTTGGGGGCTCGGGCGCGACTGGGGACATGGGCTTTGCCGAGCGGCGACGCTGCTGGTGGCGGCCAGCCCCTGCGCCATCGTCATCTCGGTTCCGGCCGCCATTTTGTCGGCGCTCTCGGCCGCGGCGCGCGGCGGGGTGCTTTTCAAGGGCGGCGACGCGCTCGAAACTCTGGCCAGCGTCGACATTTTCGCCTTCGACAAGACCGGCACTCTGATCACCGGCCTGGCCCGAGATTTTTAGCCCTGCGCTCTCAAAAAGGCAGGGTAAGCTCGGCGCAGATACTGCGCACCTCAAATCCGATTGCGTTCATGCTCTGTTTGATCTTGCATACGATTTCAAACGGCCTGTTGTTGGTTTTGCGCTTGCTGCACACTCCTTCTCAACTAGCCGTTTCCTTCGGCTCGGCGTGGTTGCCTGCAGGTTCGATACGCCGGTTGAAGGTTATGTTATAGGTGAACTGGCTTGCTGGGTACCGGTTCTGGACTGCCACGAGCACCGCGTCGTTACGGTCCAGATAATAGCGCATGATTTCCAGAACTGGGTCTTCCGGAGAGAGGTCATCGGCCGGTTTTTGCTTGTCCGCACGAATTGTCTGATGGACGCTCGAGGCGATGATGCCATAGTGGTCTTCGATAAGTGCCACGGCCGACCCCGTGTAGTCGGCCAGATAGTTGCGCAGCACATCTTCATATTGCGCGCTGGCATACATGCTGCCCCTGACCAGCGGTTTATCATTTCCGCCTTCTAAGGCGACACGGGTAAAATCGATATGCAGCCAGCGGCTGCCCGGCCGCGAGCGCAACAATTGTGCGAGCGGGGCGTCCGCCACGACCATGCGCATGTCGCCGATGATGCGGCGTGTTGCAGAAGCGTACCGCAGCAGATCTTCATAGCGGTTGAGTTCGAAGACAAAGGAACTTGGCACCGGCTCCAGGGAATCGCGTACGAGGCGGGTTCCAACGCCGCGCCGGCGACTGATCATGCGCATTTCTTCCAGTTCGCCAAGCGCTATCCGGACGGTTGCCCGGCTCACGCCCAACTGGTTGGCGAGTTCCACCTCGGCCGGGAGAAGATCGCCGACCTTCAAGCCGCCCATCCGGATCTGGGACAGGAGCTTGCCGATAACTTCCTGACTTCTGGGGCCCGCCACAGTTTCTCGCATTTCGCTTGACAAAAAAACTTCATATCATTAGTACGGACTAATCAAAAGTCCGTACCAATG
>JAHCJW010000022.1 GCA_026126125.1 Devosia sp. | reverse complement strand
TCGCTTGAATCCAGACAGCTCGTCCAGCTTTGGCCATTCGCCGATAGTCAGCCGAATGATACTCGCCTTTTGCCAGACTATTCCAGAAGGCCGCATATTCGGAGGATTTTGCGTAGGTCGCGTCGACAAAAATCGAGTGATGACAGCCAACGATTTCATCGAGGCGGTAATCCATGCACGTCAGAAAACTTTCATTCGCTGCAACAATAGTACCATCTAGCCGAAACTCGATGATTGCTTGAGCGCGGTGAAGTGCGTCTGCCAACTGGCGGTCGCTGGCTGAAAATGCACCCAGTGAAACCTTCTTGGAATTGCGGATGAACACAACGACACCTCTGCAATGGAGTTCAGTATTTTAACGATGAATATTTTGCCTTAATTTTTCGATAATCTACTACCTTTCATTAACTTAGCGTGATTTCCCGCGTTGAACCCGCAATCGCCCACGATATCAGCGGTTAGTTGTTTAGTCCCTTTTGAGGGTTTTGACGAAGGCCTCGAACATCCCATTGCTCTTTGGGCTTCGGACCGGCGTGAAAAGCAGGCTGATGCGCAAAACGGCGGCCACTTGCGCGGTCTGCCTGGCAATGTGGGCGCTACCATTGTCCGAGAGCCATGGCGCCTCTGGACAGGACCTCCCCCCGTGCCTGCCGCACGGCCGTCATGGTTTCGCCCCACCATACCATGCTGTTCAGCAGCACGGTCGCCGAGACCCTGGCTGCCGCCGACGCATCTCCGGACTTGCGGGCAGCGGCGCTCCATACGGCCGCCTGCGAAGACTTCATCGTCATAATTGGCGGGATCGATGGGCAGATGGGATAAATGGGCAAAAGCCTCTGCGGCGGCGGGAGTATCGGGAAAGGGAAATTGCTACGATAACGCCATGGTCGAGGCCTTCCTCAAGACCATCAAATCTGAGCTGATCTGGCGCACACGCTTCCAGACAAGACAGGATGCTGAGCGGACCATTGCCGCTATATTATCGGCTTCTACAGTCCTGTCAGGCGACACTCGCCCCCAACTCCCAAAGCCCGGTACAGTTCGAGAACCGGGCACTGCACCTCGCGCGGCCTCGTACCCACCATGGTAAATGTCGAAGGCGAGGCCTTGCTGCGCCTATTCGAGATCCGTCGTACACTGGAATATGATGTGGTGCGCAAGGCCACGCTCAAGGCGTCACTGTCGCAGCTCAACACCATCTCCCGCCTATGCGACGTGCTCCTCACCGAGGTCTATGCCGGCCGGCCCTGGCGCCAGGCCGATCATGCCTTCTATGGCGCCATCTATGATGCGTCGGGCAATCCGATGTATGGATAATTGCTGGTCAATCTCGACGACGCCCTCAAACGCGACGCGTCGTCTCCCTTTGCTGCCGACGTCTTCAGTGTCGATTCCTTCCCGCTTCACCGCGATCTCGCCGACGCCATTCTTGCGCAAAGCCCCGACGGCGCCGTCGACGCCATCGGTCGGATCATCGATGTGGTCGAGCGCGAGGTGCAGGCCATCATCCACGGTAACAAGCCAGGCTAGCCTTTGCAGCATGCGTGGATGTGGTGCCGCAACTCCCCTACCCTACCCGGGGATTGCCGCTCCATACACGTCGCGCGACAGCCCAGAGAGGATCTCCGGCCCGTCCGCGCGCAGGATTACGATATCTTCGAGCCTGATGCCGAACCGACCCGGGATGTAGATGCCCGGCTCGATCGAGAACACCATGCCTTCGGCAAGCTCGGTGTCGGAGGTTGCCGTGATGTAGGGCGGCTCATGCCCGCCAATGCCCATGCCGTGGCCAGTACGGTGGACGAAATACTCGCCATACCCGGCATCGGTGATGACTTTGCGGGCCGCGGCGTCGACATCGCGGGCCAGAACACCTGGTCGTGCTGCCTTGAGGGCGGCCTGCACGGCGCGCTCGACGATGGAGTGAATCTCGCCGTAGCCCTCGGGCGCGCGGCCGACAACTGCCATGCGCGTGATGTCGCTGGGGAAGCCGTCGGTCCGTCCCCCGATATCCATGACCACGGCATCGCCTTCAGCCAACTTTCGGTCGCCAGTGTGGTGATGCGGGAAGGCGCCATTGGGCCCGGTGGCGACGACCGCGAACTGCATCGGTGCGCCTTCGGCACTAAAATGATCGCTGATGATGGCCGCCAGCTCGCTCTCGGTCATGCCAGGGCGTATCGCCGCAAATCCCGCCTGCATCGCCCGATCGGCGATGAGCGCATTCTTTTTCAACGCCGCATATTCGCGCTCATCCTTGCGCATGCGCAGATAGCCGAGCGTATCGTCGGTGAAACTCCGCTTGGCGCCAGGCAGGGCGTCGAGCAACAGCATCGCGAAATCAATGCGCATGGTCTCATCGAACGCGACATGGCGTGCGGCGGTGCCACCGACATTCGCGAGGGCCTCGGCAAAGGCAGCGCGCGGACCGACATCATCGGACCACACGTAAAACGGGATCGCCGTCGACTCGCGCGCGCCCTCGGCGTTGAGTGCAGGCATCAGGAACGCCTCGTGCTCCGGCCCGACAAGCAGCAGGCAAGGGCGTTCGCACAGCATGGGATGAAAGCCCACAAGCCAGTCCATATGCGGGCTCGGCGCGAGGGCGACCAGATCGACGCCCTGCGCGCTCATCCGCTCGCGCAACTCGGCGAGCCTTGCCTTGGTATCAACAGTCACAGTCGTCCTCCTTCGGGGATCTTCATTTCGGCCCTGCCGCCGCTCCGGAGCGGTAGACCGTGCTGGTTTCGCCGGATGCGGGCTCGTGACCCGCTGCCATCGATCATCGGTCACATCCGTTGGAGCGTCGCGGTGCGACTTATGGGGTGGTGATGGCGTCGAGGATGCGGATCCAGCCGCGAATACCCTTTTCGAACGAGCTCAGATTGTACTTCTCGTTCGGCGAGTGACCGCGGTCGTCGGCATTGCCCCAGCCCACCAGCAGCGCATCCATGCCCAGGATGGTGCCGAAATCGCCGACGATTGGGATCGACCCGCCACCGCCAGTGACGATGGCCGGATTCGACCACTCACCGAGCAGCGCCCGTTTGGCCTTGTCGAGGATGGGCGCGTCATACGGCAGCTGCACAGCTGGCGCAGCGCCATGGTCCACGAATTCCACGCGGCAGTCGGCCGGCACCTTCGAGCGGACATAGGCGCGAAAGCTCTCGCGGATCTTGAGCGGATCCTGGTCGTGCACCAGGCGGAATGAGACCTTGGCAGTAGCTTCCGCCGGAATCACCGTCTTGAAGCCCTCGCCGGCATAGCCACCACTGATGCCGTTCACTTCAGCGGTCGGGCGAGCCCAGTTGAGCTCCAGCATGGAGCGGTTCTTTTCGCCCACGGGGATCGAAAGGCCAACCTGATCGAGCACATGCGGCTTCGAGCGCTCGAGTTCATCCCAGACTTTTTTGAGCTCCGCGGGCGTTTCGCGGACGCCGTCGTAGAAGCCCGGCAGGGTAACGGTACCGTCCTTAGCGTGAAGACCGGCAAGGATATCGCTGATAATATGCAGTGGATTGGCGGCGATACCACCAAAACCACCCGAATGCAGATCGTGGCTGGCGGCATAGATCTTGATCTCTTCACCGACCAGGCCGCGTAATCCGGCACAGATCGAGGGGGTGTCCTCGTCCCACATGCCGGTATCGCAAACCAGCACGTAATCGGCCTTCAGTTCCTCCTTGTTGGCTTCAAGGAAAGGGCGGGCAGAGGGCGAGCCGCATTCTTCCTCACCTTCGAATATGATCGAGATACGGGCTGGCAGGGTCCCGCGCACTTCCTTGAAAGCGCGCACCGCTTCCAGGAAGGTCATAAGCTGCGCCTTGTCATCGCAAGTACCGCGACCGGAAATGATCTTCTGGCCCTTGGCGCCGATGCGGATGGCGGGCTCGAACGGGGGATGGGTCCACAGGTGCAGTGGATCGACGGGTTGAACGTCATAGTGCCCGTAGAACAAAAAGTGCGGGCTGTCCGGCGTCGCGCCGTCATGATGCGCCACCACCATCGGGTGTCCGATCGTTTCACGCACCGAAGCGTCAAACCCCAGCGTGGCAAGATAATCCGACAGCAGTTGCGCCGCGTTTTGGCAGTCGCCTGCATGGGCCGGATCGGTCGAGATCGAGGGGATGCGTACCAGCTCGAACAGAGTCTGCAGACTTGATTCGAGATTGGTTTCCGCCTGGTTGAGGACAGGTTCGAGGTCAGACATTGGCACCGTATCTGCTGCTGGTATGAGAGGTTTCGGTTCTCGGCGCGCGATTGCCGCGTCGCATAAGAACCCCAGGCTCAGTCAGTAAGCAAGAGTGCCTCGCCTGTCGGCTGCAGCGATCAGGGTCAATTATCGGGAGGGGCCGTTTACCCATTTCCCCGCCCCAAGTCCGGTTCGCGGGCTTGACAGGCCGCCCGACATACAATTGTCTGACATCCGACCGTTCCAAAGGGGAGGAATGGAACCGACTTAGGCTCCGGCGTTCTTGGGCGCAGATGCCGCTGGAGGCCAAACGGCAGGGTAGCAATAGAGCACCATCCGAACGATTTAGAATACTGGGCATGATAATAGACCGTGTCTGCGCCTGGGCGGAAATTTGCCGGAATTTTCAATCCCCACAACTGGATAAGAGGAATCTGATTGATGAGGCGAATAGTATTCATGAGCGCGACTGCGCTCACAATGACAGCGATGTCGATGGGTTCGGCCATGAGTTTCGAAGGAGACTCGCTCGTTGCTCCCAACTGTGATTACGGCGGGAAGATCAGCGCAATCCGCGCTATCGATGAGCACACCGTATCCTTTGAAATGTGCTCTGCAGATCCGGCATTCGAGCCCAAGGTTGCATTCGTTTCCTTTGGGATTCAGCCGTCTGAGCACATCAAGACCGTTGGCACGACCAAGGACATCCTGACCAATCCGATCGGGACGGGCCCCTTCAAGCTCGAGTCGTGGAATCGCGGCGATTCCATCATCCTGAAACGCAATGACGACTATTGGGGCGACAAGCCTGCCTACGAGACGCTGGTGTTCCGTTGGAGCACCTCCGGCGCCAACCAGTTGAACGAGCTCCGCTCAGGCACCGTCGACCAGATCAGCACGTTGAGCCCCGACGATTTCAGCGCCGTCCAGAACGATGCCGATCTGCAGTTCCTGCCGCAGTCTGGCCCGAACGTTCTGTATTTGGGCATGACCAACACCTTTCCGCCTTTCGACAATGTGAAAGTGCGCCAGGCCATCGCGATGGGCATCGACCGCCAGCGCATCGTCAACAACTACCTCCCCGAAGGTTCGGAAGTCGCCGACTACTTCACGCCGTGCACTATTCCCAACGGTTGTGCGGGCGAGTCTTGGTACGATTTCGATCCGGCTGCTGCCAAGCAATTGCTGGCTGAAGCTGGCTACCCCGATGGCTTCAAGACCAAGATCTACCTGCGTGACGTATTCCGCGTCTACCTGCCGGAACCGACCACCTTTGCGGTGGAATTCCAGGCGCAGTTGAAGGCCAATCTTGGCATCGACGCAGAGGTCGTTCCGCTCGAATCGGGCGATTTCATCGGCCAAGCCAGCGCCGGCAACCTCGATGGCCTCTACATGCTCGGTTGGGGCGCGGACTACCCGCACATCACCAACTTCCTCGACTATCATTTCGGCAAGGACGTGAAGCAGTTTGGTGAATCCCTCCCGGCGATCTACGAACCGCTGATCAAGGGCTCCCAGATTGCCGACGTCGAGCTAGCCAAGCCGGTGTATGAGCAGGTCAACAACGCCATTCGCGAGTTGGTGCCGATGGTGCCGATCTCGCACGCCGCGGCCGGTTCCGCAGCGCGCGACTATGTAAAGAACGCCGGCTACCGTCCATTCGGCGCCAAGCAGTTCGGCTTGGCCGATCCGGGCAAGGACACCATGGTGGTCATGCAGAACGCTGAGCCGATCAGCCTCTACTGCGGTGACGAATCCGACGGCGAGTCGACCCTGGTGTGCACGCAGATCACCGAAACCCTGCTTGACTATGCGCAGGATAGCGGCTCTGTCGTGGGTGGTCTTGCGACCAGCTGTGATCCGAACGACGATGCCACCGCGTGGACCTGCCACCTCCGCCAGGGCGTGAAGTTCACCGACGGTTCGGATTTCGACGCCAATGACGTGGTTGCCTCCTATGCTGCCGGCCTCGATGTGACCAACCCGTCGCACCTTGGTAACACCGGTGCGTTCGATTACTTCTCGTCGCTCTGGGGCCTGATGAACGCCGCCACCAATTAAGCGGCAACATGCCCAAGCGAAGCGGGCGCTCCGGCGTCCGCTTCAACGCTCCCAATCCATTTAGAAAAGCCCAATGCTCGGATACGCGATCAAACGACTACTCAGCGCCATTCCCGTGTTGTTTGGCATCCTTGTGGTCACCTTTTCCCTCGCTCGCCTGATCCCCGGCGACCCGTGCAAAGCCATGCTGGGCGACAAGGTCAGTGAGGCAACCTGCGCCGAGTTCGCCCGCAATTTTGGGCTGGACCAACCCATCTGGGTGCAGTTCTTTTATTATCTGCGCGACGTGGCCCAGGGCAATTTCGGCAATTCCATCCGCTTCTCGCGGCCGGTGTCACAAATCATCATCGAGCGCCTGCCGATGACCATTGAACTGGCGTTTTTGGCGCTGATCGTCGCCACTATCTGCGGTATTGCCATTGGTATCTTCGCGGCGCGACGGCACAATACCGCTGGTGACGTCGGCACGATGGCGATCGCCAATGTCGGCATCGCCATGCCGGTATTCTGGCTCGGCCTGATGATGGCCTATGTCTTCGGCGTGGCGCTGAAAGGCACACCGCTCTGGCTGCCACCATCCGGCCGACTGACGGCAGGACTGGTTTCGGTGCCGTTCTACGATGTTTGGGGCTGGCAGATGGCGAAGGGGACCTTCGGGGCCCAGTTCGCCGAGTTCATCTCCAATTTCTATATTTTCAATGCACTGATCACCTTCAACTGGGCCGTCTTCAATGATGCGATCCGGCACATGATTCTGCCGGCGCTGACCGTGGCCACCATTCCGATGGCGGTGATCGCGCGCATGACCCGCTCATCGCTGCTCGACGTGCTGGGACGCGACTATGTCCGAACCGCCCGGGCCAAGGGCGTGCCTGACAACAAGGTGGTTCAACGCCACGCGCTGGGCAACGCCATGCTGCCGGTGGTGACCATTCTGGGGCTGCAGATGGGCGCCTTGCTCAGTGGCGCGGTGTTGACCGAGACCGTGTTCGGCTTAGCCGGGGTAGGACGCATGCTGGTCGAAGCGATCTTTGCCCGTGACTATCCGATCGTGCAGGGCTTCACCGTACTGATCGCCACCATCTATGTCGTCGTGAATCTGATCGTGGACCTCTCCTACACCTATCTCGACCCACGCGTTCGGCCTCAATAGGACCACAATATGACGAGTCTCGATGCTGCTACCGCCAGAGCGGCCGAAATTGTTATCGAGGATGGCCTGCTCGGCAATCCGGTGCCGCTGTGGAAGCAGACGTGGAAGCGCCTGCTGCGCAAGCGCTCCGCGCAGGTCGGCATGATCTTTATCGGCTTTATGATACTGGTGGCGATCTTCGCCCCGATCATTGCCCCATATGATCCGAACCAGGTCCTGATCGGGGTCGAGGACATCAAGCGCCGTGAGGCCCCCTGTGTGCACCTGTTGGGCTGCGATGTGGCCAAGCCACAGCATATCATGGGGATCGATGGCAATGCGCGCGATGTGTTCTCGAGGCTCGTGTACGGCTCACGGATCAGCCTGATGATCGGTGTCATCACCGTGTCGGCGGCGCTGGTGATGGGCGTGTTTCTGGGAGCGATCGCCGGCTTCTTCGGCGGCTGGCTGGATAATTTGATCATGCGCGTGATGGATGTGATCCTGGGCTTTCCGTCGCTGCTCTTGGCCATCGCCATCGTGGCGGTGCTCGGGCCGGGTATCGTCAACGCCCTGCTCGCCATCTCCGTGGTGTCAGTGCCAGGCTATGCCCGTGTCACCAGAGCCAGCGTGTTGTCGGTAAAGTCTCAGGACTTCGTGTCGGCCAGCCGCGTGCTGGGCGCCAGCAAGTGGCGGATATTGTTCACCCGGGTGCTGCCAAATGCACTGACCCCCATCGTCGTCCTGGCGACCATGGGTATCGCCGGCGGCATTCTCGAAGCGGCAGGGCTCAGCTTCCTGGGGCTTGGCGCACAGCCGCCGATGGCCGAGTGGGGCACGATGCTGGGCAGCGAGAAGGATCAGATCTTCTCGTCTCCCCATCTGGTGTTCTTCCCTGGCATCGCGATCGTTATCACGGTGCTCGGTTTCAACCTTCTCGGCGACGGTCTGCGCGACGCGCTTGATCCGCGCCTGAATGCCTGACGGGGTTGCGATGAGCGAGCCTATCCTTCAAATCCGCAATCTCAGCACGGTCTTTTCCACCAGGGCCGGCGACGCACTGGCCGTAGACGCGGTCACTCTCGATCTGAACGCAGGGGAAACGCTGTGCATCGTTGGAGAGAGCGGTTGCGGTAAATCGATCACGGCGTTGAGCGTGGCCGGGCTGGTGCCCTATCCGGGCAAGGTTGTGGGCGGCGAAGTGCTCCTGACCGGCGCCGACCTGCGCAAGATGACGCCGGCCGAAACCGCAAAGGTACGCGGCAATCGTTTGTCGATGATCTTCCAGGACCCATCCTCGGCGCTCAATCCCGTCCATACTGTCGGCAAGCAGATTGCCGAGGTCTACCGGCTGCATAAGGGCATGGATGCCAAGCAGGCCGAAGCCGCCGCCGTCGAACTGCTTGGCGCTGTGGGTATTCCCGATCCGCAGCGGCGCATGAAGGCCTATCCCCATGAGATGTCCGGCGGCATGGCGCAGCGCATCATGATCGCCATGGCGCTCGCCTGCCAACCCGAGGTTCTCATCGCCGACGAGCCGACCACTGCCCTCGACGTCACCATCCAGGCGCAGATTCTCGAGCTCATGCGCCAACTGCAGAAGGATTTCGGCACCGCCATCATCCTGATCACGCACGACCTTGGTGTCGTCGCCGAAATGGCAGACCATGTAGCGGTGATGTATGCCGGGCAGATCGTCGAATACGCAGACGTGCGCACGCTGTTCAAGTCGCCCAAGCACCCCTACACGCAGGCCCTGCTGCGCTCGGTCCCCAGCATGGGCGCCAGCCAGGACATGCTTGAAGTAATCGAGGGGCGGGTGCCCCAATTGACCAATCTGCCCGAGGGGTGCCTGTTTGCGCCTCGTTGCGCTGTCCGACGCACTGCCGATGAGTCACGCTGCACCACAATCACCCCCGACCTGCTCCGCGTCGGACCGGGACACCATTGCCGGTGCTGGCTGACGGCACCGTCGGCAGACGAATCCTCAAGAGAGGTCGAACTGGTATGAGCGCTTTGCTGGAACTGCGCGGCGTCCGCAAGGAATTCGTGATCAGGGGCGGTGCCCTTCAGCGGGTCGTCGGCCGCGTCAACGCGGTCACCGACATCGATCTGTCTATCGAGCGGGGGCGTACCCTGGGCGTGGTCGGTGAAAGCGGGTGCGGAAAATCGACCCTGGCGCGGGTCGTTGTCGGGCTGCACCCGGCCAGTGGCGGCCAGATCATCTTTGACGGCAAGCAGATCAACAACGCCACCTCCGGCATTGACGTTGCCTCCACCCGCCGGATCCAGATGGTGTTCCAGGACCCGTACTCGTCCCTCGACCCGCGTGTGCCGGTCGGCGCGTCGATCGCCGAAGGCCTCGTCGTGCATGGCATTGGCGACGCCGCTAGCCAGCGCCAGGCAGTCGGAGAAATCCTGCAGCGTGTGGGCCTGCCGGCACAGGCAGCCGATCGCTATCCGCATGAATTTTCCGGCGGTCAGCGCCAGCGCATCGGCATCGCTCGCGCGCTTATCCTTGAGCCCGAACTGCTGGTCTGCGACGAGCCGACATCCGCGCTCGACGTTTCCGTTCAGGCGCAGATCCTGAACCTGCTGCGCCTGCTGAAGAAACAGCTCAACCTCACCATGATGTTCATCTCCCACAATCTCGCAGTGGTTCGCCACATCGCCGACGATGTGATGGTGATGTATCTGGGCCATATCGTGGAAGTGGCCCCGGCAGCGACGCTGTTTGCCAACCCCCACCATCCCTATTCGCAAGCCCTGCTCTCGGCGACGCCTGTCGCCGATCCGGACCAGCGTGGAAAACGCCTGCGGCTAGCTGGCGAACTGCCATCGCCGCTGAATCCGCCAAGCGGCTGCCCGTTCCACCCGCGCTGCCCCCTCGCCAACGACCGCTGCAAGGCCGAATTGCCCGCGTTGACCGCTGTCGGCCCCACGCGCGTTGCCTGCCACGCCGTCGCCGAAGGCCGCGCCTTCTCGCTGCACCAGGCAATGGCGGTTCAGTAGGAGAGCGACGCGATGCCAGTTCAACAGCGTGCGTCGCCTCCTGGCTCGAACACGCGGTGGCTCTGGCAGTTTGCGAACCTGGCCGAACTGAACAACCCACACGCACCGTGATGAAGCGCCGGACCGAGGTCGTGGGCATCTTTCCCAACGAAGACGCCATCCTCCGGCTGGTCGGCGCTATCCTGCTCGAGCAGAACGATGAGTGGGCAGTCCAGCGCGCCAGATACATGACGCTGGAATCCGTCGCCACATTGAGCGATGATCCTCTCGTTAGCTTGCCGGCAGTCCCCGCACGCTGACCAACCCGGCCGAGCCGGATATGCGTGGAGGCCCTGCCTCAGTTACACCACGCCAAGGGACACGATCGAAGGCCGTCCTGCCCCGCCGAATGCGCCGATCCTGCGGCCCAGCGCCGGCATTATCATGGTCCGAGCCACTTTCTATGAGTGCATGCTCGATATGTTTTGCCACACATATCGTTGTGGCCTACTACTCGATGCGGACCACAATGGAGACTCGAATGCTCGGACGTCTGCTGACTTTAACTGCCCTTGCCCTCGGCACCACAGCACTCGATGCGCGGGAGTTCACAGATGCAGGGGGCCGGGTCATCGACATTCCCGATGAGATTGGTGTGGTTTTGCCGGCCGGTCCGCCGGCAGCCGTCCTTGTTTATACGCTTTCTCCCGGCAAGCTCGCCGGGTGGGTGACAGAACCAAGCGGAGCAGCGGCTGAGTTCCTGCTGCCGGAGGCTGTGGCGCTGCCCACTTATGGCCGCCTCACCGGCCGTGGCGGGGACGCCAATATGGAAGTGGTGCTGCAAGCCAAGCCGGATGTCATCATCGATGTCGGCACCGTCAACGCCACCTATATCGATCTGGCCAACAAGGTGCAGGAACAGACCGGGGTTCCCTACATCCTGATCGATGGCAGCTTCGAGACAACGGGCGAAACCTATCGGCTGCTCGGCGACTTGCTCGGGGAAGAGGCAAGGGCCGAGCTCCTGGCCAGTTACGCCGACGAGACGCTGGCGCAATTGGAAACGACGCTCGCAAAGGTGCCGGCGGATCAGCGTCCGACCGCCTATTACGGTCGTGGCGACGAAGGGCTGGAAACCGGGATGTCCGGCTCTATCAATGTCGAAATTCTGGAAGCGGCCGGCGCCGCCAATGCGGCCGCTGCTGCTGGCGAGGGCGGGCTGACCGACGTGTCGCTCGAACAGATCCTGGACTGGAACCCCGATATCATCATTGCCGCCCGCGCCAGCTTCGCCGAAGCGGCCTTGAGCAATCCGGACTGGGCTTCGCTCAAGGCTGTCACCGATGGCGCCGTCTATGTCGCGCCCTCGCTGCCGTTCGGCTGGATCGACACGCCCCCTTCGGCCAATCGCTTGATCGGCGTGCGCTGGCTGCAAGAACTGTTTTATCCCGAAGCCGTCGACATCGACCTGCGCGCTGATACCAAGGCATTCTTCAGCCTGTTCTATGGCGTCGACATCAGTGACACGCAGGTGGACAAGCTGCTGGCAAGGGCTTTGCCGGCCGAAGACTGATAATCGTGGCGGCAAGGGATAGACTATCGCTCTGGATGATGGCCGCGGGTCTGCTCGCCGCCATCATCCTTGCCATGGTCATCGGCAAGTTCCCGCTCACCCCGGGGCAGCTTGCCGATGCATGGCTCGGCTGGGCCTGGGGCAACGAAGCGCTCGACCCCCGGATCGAGACCGTCATCTGGAATGTCCGCTTCCCTCGGGTCATTGCTGGGCTGCTGATCGGGGCGGCGCTGGCTGCGGCTGGCGCGACTTTTCAGGCGCTGTTCCGCAATCCGCTGGTGGCGCCGGACATATTGGGCGTGTCCACCGGCGCGAGCCTTGGGGCTGTGCTCGGCATTTTTCTCTCGCTGCCCGTCATCCTGATTCAACTGACCAGTTTCGTCGGCGGCATTCTTGCCGTATTGGCGGTCTATTCGATCGGCCTTGCCATCCGGCATCGTGACCCGGTGCTGACGCTGGTGCTGGCGGGGGTCGCCATCAGCGCCATAGCCGGTGCCGGCATATCCCTCATCAAAATTCTGGCCGATCCCTATGATCAACTGCCGGCGATCACCTATTGGCTGCTGGGCAGCCTGACCGCCGTCACGCGTGGCGACGCCCTGTCCATCCTGCCGGCGATGCTGCTAGGCTTGGTCCCGCTCTTCGTGCTGCGCTGGCAGGTCAACCTCATGTCCCTGGGTGACGAGGAAGCCAAGGCCCTGGGGGTCAATACGCGGCTATTGCGGACCATTCTCATCGCGGCGGCGACGCTGGTCACCGCCGCCTCGGTGTCCATAGCCGGGGTAATCGGCTGGATCGGCCTCGTCATCCCTCATATCGCCCGGCTGCTGGTCGGCCCGGACTTCCGGCGCCTGCTGCCGGCTTCGATGCTGCTCGGGGCGATGTTTCTGTTGGTGGTCGATATTGCGGCGCGCACCATAGCCAGTGTGGAAGTGCCGCTCGGCATTCTGACGGCGGCTATCGGCGCACCCTTCTTCTTGTGGCTGCTGGCCAGCGGGAGGCGGGGGTGGCAGTAGCGTTCGCCCTCGACACGGTGAGCGTCGGCTATCGCGACGCCCCGATCGTCTCGGATGTCACGCTGGACATCGCCGAGGGGGTGACATGCCTGCTCGGCCCCAATGGCGCCGGCAAGACCACGCTGTTCAAATCCATGCTGGGACTGCTGCCGTATGCATCGGGAAAGATGCGACTGCTCGATCGGCCGTTGTCGGAATGGCGGCGCAAGGACCTGGCGCAAACCATGGGCTATGTACCCCAGGCCCATGCGGCCCTGTTTCCCTTCTCGGTGCTGGAAGTGGTGCTGATGGGCCGCACGCCGCATCTTGCTTCCTATCGAAGTCCCTCCGGCGCCGACGAAGACATTGCCCGCCAAAGCCTGGATAGGCTTGGCCTGCTCGGACTGGCCGACCGCGCTTATACCGAACTCTCGGGCGGCGAGCGGCAACTCGTGCTGATCGCGCGGGCGCTGGCGCAAAAACCGCGCATCCTGATCATGGACGAGCCGACGGCCAGCCTTGACTATGGCAACCAGATGCGCGTCCTCGATCAGGTCCGCGCGTTGGCCGACGATGGAATGACCGTACTGCTATCCACCCACCATCCCGACCACGCCTTGCGCATCGGCGATGCCGTAGCCCTGATCTTCAATGGGCGGCTTCATGCACACGGTACGCCGCGAGACGTGCTGACCGCCGATATGATGCGCATGGTTTATGGCGTCGATGTCGTGATCGGCGCCCTGCCCGGCGCCGCCTCCTCTTCCATTGCCCCCAGATCAAAGGAGCACCCAAATGGTGCGTGAACAGGAAATTCGTCCCGGCGAGATGCAGGTCGAGGTACCGGATCGCTCGGATGCCGGCCTTTTCTATATCGGCCGCATCGAGACCCCCTGGACCTCGCGCCTCGAATGTCCGCGCCAGGGCCGGCATGACGGGCCGCTCTGCCGCATCGAGATCTTCGAGCCCTGGGTTGCAGGCTTGCAGGACATCCAACTCTACGAACGGCTGGAACTGCTCTATTGGCTCGACCATTCCCGCCGCGATCTCGTGCTGCAAAGTCCCAAAATCGATGGCTCGGTGCGAGGAGTCTTCTCCATTCGCTCTCCGGTGCGGCCCAACCCGATCGCCACGTCCATCGTCAAATTCGAGCGGATCGAAGGCAACATGCTCTATGTGCGGGGCATGGACTGCCTCAACGGCACACCGCTGCTCGACATCAAGCCGGACCGCACGCTGTTCTCGCCCCTGGCCGCTGCGCAGAAGGGCGACTTTCAGGTGGGTGACGTCAGTCCACTGCAATCATGATGTCGGAAGCCTTGACCACAGCATAAGCCGGCTTGCCGACTTCAAGACGCAGGTCATCGACCGCCTCGTTCGTGATCGAGGCGGTGACGATGGCACCACCGATATCGAGTTTGACATGGGCGGTGGTGGCACCCTTGGTCACCTCGATCACTTTTCCCTTGAACTGGTTTCGAGCACTGATCTTCATGAGACACCTGGTGGGAGTGGACAGCGGCTGCCCCATGTCCTCCTCGAAACCATCAATTGCCCATGGGCTGCATCACGCCGCCACCGGCGGGCATGGTGGGCAGGCCGGCATAGTTCCAGGCTTCCAGCCCGCCGCGATACCACAGCACGTTGCGATAGCCCAGATTGGCGGCGCGGAGCGCGGCATTGTAAGACATCCAGCACTGGGTCGAGGCACAATAAAATATCAGGGCAGCATCCTGTCTTCCGCCCGTAACCTGTTGCAAAAATTGGCTAAACCCCTGCTGGGCCTGGTCTTGGAACGAACCGGGCTGGGCTGCATTGACCGCCGGAATCGCGCCCGGGAGGGTCTGGTCGCCGCCAAGCACGTCGAACAACAGATAGGGCTGCTGGTTGCTCATCACCAGTTGGAACAGTTCGGCCGTGGTGGTAACGCGGGCACCAGGTATCGAACTGGGCGTGGGACCGTGCATGGCGCCGTCATGCAATTGCTGGGTGGGTTGGACGCCATAGTCCTGCAATTCGAGCTGGGCCATCTGCTGGAGTTGTTGGATTATCGCGGCATTAGGGTCAGGCTGCTGCGCGCCACCGCCAACGCCGGGATTACCGCCGCCCGTATTGGGTGCTGGCATCATTGTGCCGCCGCCGCCTCCAAAGCCGCCCGGATTGGCAGGGGTGAGCGGCGTGCCGCCTCCTGTACCCAGGCCACCCGGATTGTGTGGGGGTGGAGTCGTGGCGCCTCCAAAGCCCCCCATCGTACCCCCGCTGAAGCCACCATTGTTGGCCGGCATCTGGCCGAAGCCGTTCTGGGCCAATGTCGGCTGGCTCATTGCAAGAGCCAGAGCAAACGCAAAGCAAAGGGCTATCTTCACGACAAAATCCTCCTCGTCAGGGCGCGGCCTGCAAGAGGCTGCCCTCCATATTGAATGTGGCATTGGGATTGAAATTGGCGTCGTTGGTGAGAAAATAGGTGCCATCCGACAATTGCCAGGCATTGCGGTAAGTGTAATCGAGCTGAACAGGCTGCCCGGAGGTATTGAGATAGGTCTCGACGCCCCGCACCGCTTCCATTGTTTCACGGTGCGTGCGATCCTGGATAGCCATGCGCTCGTTGTAGCCACTAACGATCATGTTGCCGATTTCTGCATTGGTCTGGCGGCGGATTTCGGCACGTTCGGCAACGCCCCGGGCATTCTGCCCGTCAATGACGGCGCGATGCTGAAGGATGAAGTCGGACCATTCGCCCGTCGGCATGAAGGATTTGCGGATCGCTTCGCTGGCAGCAAGATCGAGATGACCGGCAGGAGCCCAGACGACGAAGCTCCATTCGCTACTCCCGGCCAGAAATGTCTGGGCGGGCGGTGGGGGTGGCCTTGGCAGGTCCGGAAAGAGCGAAGGATCGATCATCAGCCCGGGTGCCGCCGGATCGAGCACCGACCTGCGGAACAATGCGCTGCCCTGGATAACACCACGCATCTCCTGTCTGCGCGAGCCGGTGAAGGAAAACATGGCTTCGCCAGCGTCAAGCCAACTTTGCATGGTGAGGCCGGGCATATCGATGCCGAGCCCAACCAACTCGACGGGAACCGCCTGGCCGCCCACGATATCGGGGCGGCGGCGAAAATCGATCATGCGGGCATCGGGCCAGATCGTCCGCGCTTCCCAGGTCAACAGCTCTTCCAGCGAGGTGAACGGCGTCTGCCGGCAATTGGAGAATTCGCCGAGCCCCCAGCCCAGGCTAGGAAAATAGCCCACGCCATACCCCCCATCGGGCGACTGGGCCGTCCAGTTGATATTATAGCCATAGCTGTTGCACGGATCGCCCCAGATCAGCCCGCCCTCGCTTCGCCAGCCGGCGGGAATGAAGCCGCGCAGCGCGGCCATGTCCGAGTGCATCAGCACGGTCGGCATCACATGCAACCCGTTCTGCTGCGCCGCAACCGGCAGCGCGAGCAGCACACCAAGCAGAGCGGCGATGATATATCCCAGGGTACTCATCCTGCTGTGACCTCGATAACGTTCCGATGCACCCAGCCGGATTTGCATGGACCCGCATAAAGCCGCGCGGGCACTATAGGGCTATTCACGCCACATTCGCGTCCACCGCCATAGACGATACCCGCCCATGCACCGGCGGCTGTGCAGAGAAAGATCGCGTCGCCCTCATGTAACTGGTCGATTTTCGCGTAGTCGGCGCCCGGCCCGGCGCGGACTGCCAGGAAATCGTCGCCAC
The DNA here is from genome assembly GCA_026126125.1 of Devosia sp. GTDB lineage: Bacteria > Pseudomonadota > Alphaproteobacteria > Rhizobiales > Devosiaceae > Devosia. The sequence continues at coordinate 17,471 of JAHCJW010000022.1, read as the reverse complement.
CCGCCGTGGTTCCGACGACAAGCCCATTGGAAGCACAGGCATCCATACCGTCACCGCCCAGCCTCAGATATTGTGCCTGGGCCGGTGCGGCAGGCAGGGCGGCGACCATCAGGACCATGGCCATGCTTCCGACGCATCTGCCGCCGTCCCCGTTTCGCCTGCTGCTACCGTGCTCCATATCGAACCCTTCTGCCCCACGCCTTCCGAGTACATGGCCCTTCTGTTAAGCTAGCGGTGCATTGTGCCCGGACAACCGGACATATGCGGACATGGCGGGGCAAAAGCGGGCATTGGCAGATGGCAAATCTTGATGGCGCGGGAGGCGAGGCAAATCGCCCCCTAACGGGCTGGAAAGCTATTGCCGGCTATTTCGGCAAGGATGAGCGCACCGTTCGCCGTTGGGCCGCTAATCGGGGTTTGCCGGTACATCGGGTGAAGGGCGACAGGAGCTCGGTCTTTGCCTATGTCGCTGACCTCAACCGCTGGCTGGTCAGCCACAGCCATATGATGGAGAGCCCGCCTGTAGAACCACCCGCCAGCAGGCGGCGCGGCACCCGATGGATCGCAGCCCTTTGCTCGCTTTGCCTAGGGGCTCGGCTTTCTCGGGACAATGGGCTGGCGCCTGCTGCAACCTCCCCCGGGCCTGCCACCAGCCGTGGCGGTCTCAAGCGCCGAAAGCCTCTATCTCGACGGCCTCTATCACCTGGAGACAAGGACTGCTGAGGTATCGCCCGATCGCTGGGCCTGTTCGCCCAGACCATCCTTGCCGATCCCGGATTCGCTCCCGCCTATGTCGGCCTCGCCGACGCCTATAATCTGGTCAGCCAGTATACTCCGGCTCGCGCCGAGGAGAGCTACCCCAAGGCGCGAGCGGCTGCCGAACGCGCGATTGCCCTCGATCCCCGGAGCGGCCCTGCGCATGCTGCGCTGGGCTTCAATACCTTCTATCATGGCCGCGACCCCGACGCGGCGATGGCGCTGATGCAAAAATCCATTGCGCTCGACCCGACCAATGCTCGGGCGCATCACTGGTACGCGCTGATAGCCATGCAGAATCGCGATTTCGAAATAGCGCTTGATCAGATCTCCATCGCCCAACGGCTCGATCCCTATGCCCCTTCCATTCTGGCCAACAAAGGGCTGATCCTGTTCCATGCCGGCCAGACCCAGGAAGCATTGGATATTCTGCGGCCGCTCGGCCAAAGCGAACCCAATCTGCTCTCACCACCTGCTTATCTTGCCACCATTTATCTGGCCAGCGGACGGAACAGCGACTTCCTGCGCGCATACCGGCTGGCGGCGGAGATAGGAGGCAACCGTCCCGCCCTGACCATTGCCACCGCGGCCGAGGCCGGTTTGCGCGCGGGTGGCCGCGAGGAAATGCTCAAGCGCATGTTTGCCGAACAGCAGCGCCAGCACGCTCTGGACGGTGAACCGGCCTTCAAGTTGGCACTGACCGCAGCCATGCTGGGCGACGAAGCCGCTGCGTTCGAATTCCTGGAGCAGTCAATCCAGCGGCGCGAACAGGACATTCTGGGCATCAGGCTCGAGCCTGCGCTGATCGGCCTGCATGGCAATGAGCGCTACGAAACCCTGGTTGCCGAAGCCGGCTTTTCAACGCTCTTCCGCCCAACGGGGCCTGAATAGCCCCTATCCTGCGGCTTTGAAGAAGTTTCTGCATTGCTGTGGGCGGCGCTGCTGGCTGGCCTGTAGGGTCTTCTTTGGGACTGGGGCAAAGCTGGCACAGCAGACGCCCGACATTGGGGCGGTGAACGCTTACGCCGCGACAGGCTGTATCCGACCACGCTAAAGAGTTCTCAAGCATATTCGATCGACCGCGGGATCGGACTGGCGGAAGGCTGGTCTTGTTCCTTCGTGACGTCACCTTCCTGGGCTGGAATTGGATGAGGCCAGCGTCAGACGGTGGCTGGGATCTGGATGGGCGCATCGTCTTCGGGATCGAGGAAAATCGCTTCGAGCAGCGCTAGCAGCAGGATCGCGCCCACCATGGCGACGGTGGTGATCGTAACGCGCTGCAGCACCACTTCGAGTGCGCCGCGAGCCGTTGCACCCGTCGCACTCGAGGTCGATGACAGGATCATCGCCAGTGCCGCCGAGCAGGTGTACTGATAGGTCAGCGGTCGCCGCTTGCCCGTGATCATCTTGTCGATGAGCAAGAAGGTGATCGCCCCGCAGCTGAAGATCAGCACCCACTTGTCCGGCACCACGCTGTAGAGCGCCAGCGCGCCCGTCGCCCAGAGGGCACCGATGATGGTGCCGCCGCCGCGGTCGATTACCTGCCGCATCTGTGTGCCGCGCCGCGGTTCGGCCACCACGAACAGCACCATGATCGGCACGATCAGCATGTTCATGTCGCCCGAGGCGAAGATCAACAGCAGCACCGGCAGGTATACGGCGCAGCGGATCAAGAGATGTCGCCCCGCCTGTTTCGAAACCAGCGGCTGCACCACTTCTTCGTGCACGCGCTTGGTCGTGGGCGGAAATATCAGGTTCAGCGTAACGACGGCTATGCCCATGGCCACGCCGCCCCACACCATGCTGTCGCGCATCACCGCCAGCACCTGGTCGTTGTAGAGGCCTGACATGGCCATCATCAGTGGAAATACCGTCAGCATCATGCCGCCGCGCGAGCCGCGGAAGAGCATCAGCGCCAGACCACCGATGCTCATAGCGAAGTTGACGATCACGAAGATCAGCGGTTCGCTGAGCGTTGCCGCCGCGATCCAGCTGAAAACCACGGCGATGATCGGCATGATGACAGGGGCAGCGAAGGTGCGTGGGTTCAGCGCGCCGCGCTGGCCGGACATGATGCTCATCACCATCAGCGCCGGCAGCATCGGCATGGTCACGCCCAGTGGCTCGGCCAGGACGAGGCAGAGGATCACCCCCAATGCGGTGCGCACCGCCAGATAGGGGTCTTCGTTGGGATCTACCCGCGGCAGCTCTTCCATTTTTTGGCCAGCCTCAGTTGAAGCCCGACATCATGCCGCCAAAGCCTAACAGCGTGTGGGCAATGGCCGGAATGATGCCGTCTTCGGGAATTATCAGCACGCTGGCCTCCGAGCCGAGCCGCACATTGGCGGGCAGCGCTTCGCGATTGTCGAGGGTGACACGCACCGGGATCTTGCGGGCCGGCGGGAACCAGCGGGTGTCGGTGGTGGGCTGGGCGAGGCCGTTCACCGTGTTGGGGCGCGCATTGATGCCCCAGGCGATGCTGTCGACCGTTGCCTCGAACTGGCGGCCCGGCGCGGCCTCGAACATGACGACGGCCCTGTCGCCTGGTTCGACATTGAGCAATTGGTTCTCGCGCAGGTCGGCGATGATCATCTGCGTCGCGGGATTGATGAAGGTGAGCGCCGGCGAGCCAGCCGCCACGAACTGGCCTTCAGCCAGCGATAGGTTGGTGACATAGCCGTCGGCCGGCGCAACCACCGTGGTTTGAGCGAGCGCGAATTCGGCCTTGTCGACGGCAGCGCGTGCAGCGCGGATGCTCGGATTATTCTCGTCGGCGGTGCTGGCAGCAACTTTCATCCGGTCGAGATCGGCCTGGGCCGCCTCGACGCTGAGCCTGGCATTCCGGTAGCTGGACTCGACGGTGATGAACCTGGCCTGGGTTACGATCCCCTGTTCCAGCAGCTTGCGTGTGCGCTCAAGCTCCTGCTCGGCAGTCTGCAGCGCCACATTTGCCTGCTCGACCTTGGCTTCCGAAGCCGGAATGGCCGCCACGCCCGAGGTAACGCTGTTTATCGCCTGATCGAGCTGCGCCCGGGCCTGAGCCACGTCCATCAAAAAGGTCGTGTCGTCGATCTCGAACAGCGGCTGTCCCGCCTTAACCTCGGCATTGTCGGAGATCAGCAATTGCTTGACCGGGCCCGAGATGCGCGGCGCGATCTGCGTTACCTTCGCCGTGACTGAGGCGCCGCTGGCGAATGGAGCGTAATGGTCCGACAGCGGGTACCAAGCCACGATGGCGCCGACCACCACCAGCAGGCCCAGCCCGAGGGCCCTCGCTTTCTTGCGCTTCTTGTTCGGTGCCGCCGGCTGCTCGATCACGGTCGGCTCCTGCGCGGCGGGCGCGGTTTCCACCGCTCGTGCCACCGGCTCGCTGACCACGGCCTCGCCGCCCGCACGCGCCACGGCCAGCAGCCCGCCGGCTTCGTGCCGCTTCACGTCGTCTTTGTGATCCAAGGTTGCGCTTGCCTGTGACATAGTCCGCTCCAGTTCCGTCGTCCTTGGCATTTAGGATGACAAATCTACCTATGCAATATAGATACTTTGTTGCATAGCTAAATTGCGAGTATGGAATGGCCACCGACGCAACGCCTGAACTGGATGACCTCGTGCGGGAACTCAGCAATGAGGTCATGCACGTGTATCGCTGGCTCGCCGAGCAGGCGGGCATCAATCAGTCCGACCTGATGTGCCTGACATTTCTCAGAACTGCGGGGTCCCGGGCAACGCCCAAGGGGGTCTCCGAACATCTGGGCATAACCAGCGGCGCCACCGCAATCATGCTCAACCGGCTCGAGGCGGCGGGCTTCATCGAGCGCCACCCGCATCCCACCGACCGACGGGGCGTGCTGCTCAATCTCGGCCCCGCCACGCGATCGGCCAGCCTCGACAATGTGCGCGACTACTTCCACAAGATGAACCGCAAGGTTATCGAGTCCTATTCGCCCGAGGAGCTGGCGATTATCCGCCGCTTTGTCACCGATCTGCTGCGCAACACCCGGGACCAGCTGCGCGACACTCGGCTTAACAATGGCCTGCCGGTTATCGCCGCACCCGTGGGGTCCGACTAGATGTTTAGTCCCATGATCTTCCCGCCTCCTCTGGCGACTGGAGCACGGCATTTCGGCGGTTCCGCGATTGGCGTGAGGCCAATGTTTTCAAGCGGATATTCGATGCTTTGTCGCAAGGCGCTGACGGATATGCGTAAACGCTTCCGAGCGTCCGCAGATGTATTTTGGAGGCAAGGTTTTCCTGAACTTGGCGATGAAAATGCAGTCACAAAAGGTGACAAAATTGACTGACAAATTTCCCGTCAAATATTTTTTTCATTGAACAATATTATTTCTCTTCCTCTCCGCCACTTTTTGTCGCGTTCTTGCGCGTGTGCGGGCGCGCGTGATTTTGGGGCCCTGCCCCGTCATGTCCAGAGGCTCTTTCGGCATTGTGCGGGTTGACGGAGACAGGCTTCGGGCCAAGGTTTAGCGCAGTGTCTTCCCAACCGATTTTCCATCATGTCCAGTTCGCGCAAACCCGTTATCGGGATCATTTCCTGTAATCGAATCGTCGAGGGCGAGAGCGCCTATACGGTCAAGAACCGCTATGTCGACGCGGTGGCTCGTTATGCCGATGCCGTGCCGCTGATCTGTCCGAGCCTTGAGGACAGTTCGAATGCCGCGCTGGTCGTCGAGCGGCTCGATGCAATTCTGCTGACGGGCAGCAATTCCAATATCGAACCCCGGCGCTATGGCGCGCGCGATGGCCGCGGCCCCTATGACGCGAATCGAGACGGCATGTCGGCCGCGCTGATTGCCGCCGCAACCGTTGTGGGAAAGCCGGTGTTCGGCATTTGCCGGGGCTTGCAGGAGATCAATGTGGCGCTGGGCGGCACGCTGCAGGACCATCGCGATGGCGGCGAGCACGGTTTTCCCCATCATGCGCCCGACGATGCGGGGCTCGATGACATGTTCGCCTTCGGGCATCGCGTCGAAGCAGTCCCCGGTTCGCTTCTGGCCGATATTGTGGGTTCGGAACCGATCGCTGTGAACAGCGTCCACTACCAGGCCATCGGCACGCTGGCGCCAGGGCTGATCGCCAATGCCAAGGCTTCGGATGGGGTGATCGAAGCCATTTCCTCGTCGCCCGGCGCTTCGCCGATCCTGGCGGTGCAATGGCATCCCGAGTGGCGGCCCGACAACCGCCCGCACGATCTGGCCTTCTGGAGAGAGATCGGGCGCATCGCGCGAAAATCCACCGTTCGATAAAATTCCATTATCGATTGAATTTTGAATTGGAATTGGACAACGTCGCCGCAAAGTCCTTGATTACCGCAATCAAACTAAGCAGTGGCGACCATGTCCAACAAAAAATTCTATCTCAAATTCGTCGATGCCAATGTCCAGGGCATCATTACGCTTTATTGGGACCATGCGCCCAAGACGTGCGAAGCCCTGTGGAACGCGCTGGAAAAACCGTTTCAATGGCAGGCGACGCACGCCATGTTCTCGGGTCCCGAGATCATGATGGGCCTGCCCGAGACGCATCGCAACTTCGATCCGACCGCGCTGCCGCCGGAAAACCAGACCATCATTCCCGAGCCGGGTGAGTTGCTCTGGTTCTACCAGCCGAAGAACTTCTTCAAGATCGATCCCACCGAATTTTGGGAAATCGGCATGTTCTACGGCGTGGGCGGCCGCACCTTCGGCCCCACCGGTTGGATCCCCTGCACCTATTTCGGCAAAATGACCGAAAACCTCGACGCCGTGGCGGAACAATGCCGCCTGATCCGCATCGAGGGCGCCAAGACCGTGGAGATCGGTCGCCTGGCATAAGCCAATCGGCCGGGCGCAAAGCCCGGCCATTCTGCAATCAGGAAGGGAACGTCTGATGAAAGCTCAATTTGCCACCGCCCTGCTCGGCCTTTCGGCCCTGATGGGCACCACGGCCTTCGCGCAGGACAACACGCTGACCATCAACTCGTTTGGTGGCGCTTATGAAGAGGCGCACCGCGCCTGCATCATCGGCCCGTTCGAAGCGGCGACCGGCGCCAAGGTCAACGTCGTCACCGCCTATTCGGCCGACGCGTTCGCCCAGTTGCGCGCCCAGAAAGATGCGCCGCAGTTCGACGTCATCCACTTCTCCGGTGGCCAGGAAATCGTCGGTGCCGCCGAAGGCCTGCTCGCCCCGATCGACGAAGCGGCGCTGACCAATGCTGCCGATGTCTACCCCTTTGCCAAGGCAAACCTGGCCAAGGGTGAAGGCCCGGCCTATTCCATCGCGGCCATCGGCCTCGTCTACAACAATGAAAAGCTGACCACCCCGCCGAGCAAGTGGACCGACCTGCTCAATCCTGAATTCAGCGAAGGCCTGGTGCTGACCGATATTTCCAACGGCTATGGTATGCTGAGCTTCCTGATGCTGAACCAGGTGCAAGGCGGCGATCTGAACAATATCCAGCCCGGTCTGGATGCGGTGAAGACCCTGCTCGAAGCTGGCGCCACCGTGGTGGCGACCTCGCCGGAAATCCAGCAGGAATTCGCCCAGAACGGCGCGCTGATCGCCCCCTATGCTTCGGACTATGCGTTCACGCTGCGCAAGGCCGGCCTGCCCTCCGGCTTCGTCCAGGGCGCGGAAGGCACCCCGGCCAGCCTCATCACCGCCAATTTGGTGGCCGGTCGTCCGAACACCGAATTGGCGCTGAAGTTCATCGACCAGTCGATCTCGGCTGAGGCGCAGACCTGCTTTGCCGAAGCGCTGCGCTATTCGCCGACCAATGCCAAGGCCGAGTTGAGCCCCGAGGTTGCCGCCGACGTCGCTTACGGTGAAGAAGGCGTTGCCGGCCTGCTCCGGTTCGATCCGAGCGTGATCGAAGCCAACCGCTCGGCCTGGGTCGAGGAATGGAACCGGGCGATCGCCCAGTAATCCGGCCTGCCCAAACGAGGTTGTCGAAGGCCGGTACGGGGTCGCAGCGGTGCTGTCCCAGAAGCACCCAAAAAGGCGCCGCGGTCTTCGACAATAATTTCCGGCGGGTTTCTCCTCCTAGACCCCGCCGGTTCACGGTTCGGCCGGGGCCTCCCTCGACCGGCCGAACCGTTTCTTTTCGCGCCGCGCCCCAGCGGGCGGTTGCAATTCCGACTTAGCATCGCACCACAGCCCAAAGGGCGATATGGTGGGTTGCCTATGCCCATCCTGACAAAGCGTGCAAACCATGAATGACCGCACAGAAAACCTGCTGCTGGCGCTTCCGGGGCTGTTGCTGCTGGCGCTGGCCTTCTTGCTGCCCATCGGGCAGATGCTGGCGCTGAGCATTTCCGGTCCCGACGGCCCGACCCTCGACCATTTCGTGCGGTTCCTGTCCGACCCATATTATCTGGGCGTCTTGTGGCGCACGGTGCGGCTGTCGTTTCTCATCACCCTGATCTGCGGCGCCATCGGCTTTCCTCTGGCCTATATCATGACCAAGGTCGGCCCTCGCCTGCGGCTGTGGCTGGTGGTGATGGTCATCCTGCCGCTGATGACGAGCGTTGTCGTGCGCACATTCGGCTGGATGGTGCTGCTGAGCCGCAGCGGGTTGATCCCGCAGATGCTGCGCGATTTCGACCTCGTAGGACGGAATTTTGCCCTGATGCAGACCGAGATCGCCATCGTGGTGGGCATGGTGCAGGTGCTGCTGCCCTTCATGACGCTCTCCATTCTGGGTGTACTGACCCGTATCGATGGCCGGCTGGAAGAGGCCGCGCGGACCATGGGCTGCTCTTTCCTGCAAACCGTCCGCACGGTGGTGCTGCCGCTGGCGCTGCCCGGGATCGTCGCCGGATCGCTGCTATGCTTCACCCTGTCGGCCAGTTCTTTCGTGACGCCGAACCTTCTGGGCGGCTCGCGCATCCAGGTCTTGGCCGCCTCGATCTATCGCTCGGTTACCAGCGCGCCGGACTGGCCCTTCGCGGCGGCGCAGGCGGTGATCCTGTTCGTCGGCATTCTGCTGGTGCTGCTGCCCTATATCAAGCTGACGGGAGGCAAGAATGGTTAAAGCGGTTCCGTTCTGGCTGCGGGTTCTGGCTGGTGTGTTCCTGGCGTTCACCGCCCTGTTGCTGCTCGCCCCGCTGGTGGTGGTTGTCGGCGTTTCGGTTTCGGAAAGCCAGTTCATCGCCTTTCCGCCCAATGGGCTGAGCCTGCGCTGGTATAGCCAGGTGCTCTCATCCAACGCCTATCTCAATGCCGGCTGGATCAGCCTGCAGATCGCCCTGCTGGTAACGGTGCTGGCGACGCTAATCGGCGGAGCAGCGGCCATCGCCATCCACAGGCGGCAATTGCCGTTTTCCGAGCTTTGGGCCACCGTGTTCCTGTCGCCGCTGGTTCTGCCGACCATCATCTATGCCATCGGCATGCTGATGTTCTGGAGCGCGGCGTTCGGGCCGGTCAATCCGGTGGTGCTGGCGCTCAGCCACACCGTCATCGCCCTGCCCTATGTGGTGCGCACGACCTTGGCGGTGTTGTCCGAGTCCAACCCCTATCTCGAAGAGGCGGCACGCACCATGGGCGCCAATCGGCTGCAAAGGCTGTGGTTCGTCGTCGTGCCGCAATGCGTTCCGGGGCTGGCGGCGGGGGCGTTCTTCGCCTTCAACATCTCCTTTGACGAGGCGGTTTTGTCGCTGTTCCTGCGCGGTCCGAACCTCACCACCCTGCCGGTGCAGATCTACGGCCAGCTCGAATTCTCGCCCGATCCTTCGGTTGCCGCCGTTTCCACCATCATGATCGCCCTTACCATCGCGCTGATCGTCATCATCGATCGCATGCTGGGCCTCACCAAGTTCGCGAGTGCTTGACCCATGGCCGAAGTTCGCCTCCAAACCATCCGCAAGTCGTTCAACAAGACCGCCGTGCTGCATGGGATTTCGCTCGACATCAGATCGGGTGAGTTCATTTCGCTGCTGGGCGCCTCCGGCTGTGGCAAGACGACCCTGCTGCGCATCGTCGCCGGCCTCGAAGGCGTGACCGAGGGCCGGGTCGAGATCGACGGGCGCGACGTCACCAGCCTGGCGCCCGAAAAGCGCGACATCGCCATGATGTTCCAGTCCTATGCTCTGCTGCCGCATCTGAGCGTGGCGGAAAATGTGCGGTTCCCGCTGCGCATGCGCGGCATCGGCAATCGCGACGAACAGGCGGAAAAGGTCAGGGCGGCGCTCGAAACGGTGCAATTGGGCCATCTCGCGGAGCGCAAGCCGCGCCAGCTTTCGGGTGGGCAGCAGCAGCGCGTGGCGCTGGCGCGCGCCATCGTCTCCAATCCCAAGGTGCTGCTGCTCGACGAGCCGCTTTCCAATCTCGATGCGCGCCTGCGCGAGGACATGCAGGTGGAACTGATCGAAATCCACCGCCGGCTGGCATTGACGACCATCTTCGTGACGCATGATCAGGAGGAGGCGCTGAGCCTTTCCGACCGGATCGTGCTGCTCAATGCCGGCCGTATCGAGCAGCAAGGCACGCCGGACGAGATCTACAACCAGCCCGCGACCAGCTTCGCGTCCAATTTCATCGGCTCGGCCAACCTCGTGCCCGCAGAGATCGTCGATGGCCCCCAGGGGCCGGTGGCGAGGCTCGGAGACGGGCAGGAACTGGCGTTGGCGACGGGAGAAACCGCGCGCGGAACAGCGACACTGGCCATTCGGCAGGAAGATTTGTCGCTGACCACGAGCGGGGCCGGCCCGGCGGCGAAGATCCGCACCCGCGTCTTTCTTGGCGCGCGCAACCGCTATGTGATGACCCTCGCCGGCGAGACGCTGCGCGCGCTCACCCCCAATGACGTTGTGCTCGCGGACGGTGCCGAAGTGCGCCTGACCGTCGAGCCGGCCCGCATCCGCGTGATCCGCGGCTGAATTTTTCGGAACAGTTGACATGACGTATCAGACAAATCTCTTCATCAACGGCGCCTATGAGGCCGGTCAGGGCGAAAGCTTTCCGGCCCATGAACCGGCGACGGGCCAGTTGCTCGCCAATGTCGCTTCGGCCGATGCGGGCCAGATCGACAAGGCCGTGCGTGCCGCGCATGCGGCCTATCAGGGCTGGAGCCAGACCACGCCCAAGGCGCGGAGCCTGGCGCTCCTGCGCATCGCCGACGCGATCGAAACCCATGCCGAAAGCCTGGCCGATGTCGAGGCCGCCAATGCCGGAAAACCCTGGCGCTATGTCAAGGCCGGCGAATTGGCCAATGTCGCCGACGTCTTCCGCTTTTTCGGCACCGCCGTGCGCAATATGCCAGCCACCGCCGCCAACGGCTATCGCTCCAACCGGCATACGAGCCTGCTGCGTCGCGATCCGATCGGGGTCATCGCCTCGATCGCGCCCTGGAACTATCCGCTGCTGATGGCGGCCTGGAAGATCGCTCCGGCAGTCGCGGCGGGCAATGCGGTGGTGATCAAGCCTTCGGAAAATACGCCGCTGAGCCTGTTGCTGCTCGCCTCGATTCTCGGCGAATTCCTGCCCGAAGGCGTGGTCAACGTCATTTGCGGCAATGGGCCGGACGTGGGGCAGACGCTGATCACCCACCCCCTGGTGCGGATGATTTCCCTGACCGGCGACGTGCGCACCGGCCGCGCCGTGTTGAAAGCGGCAGCGGGCGAAAGCATCAAGCGCACCCATCTCGAACTGGGCGGCAAGGCGCCGGTAATCGTCTGCGACGATGCCGATATCGATACGCTGGTGGAAACCCTGCGCGAGGCCAGCTTCTACAATGCCGGGCAGGATTGCACCGCGGCCTGTCGGGTGTTCGTCGATCGATCGATCGCCGACAAGGTCACCGACAAGCTCGCCACCATGATCGGCTCGCTGGTCTATGGTGCGCCAAAGCAGAATGACGCGGAGTTCGGCCCGGTGATCACCGCCGCCCAGCGCGAGCGCATCTCCGGCTTTGTCGAGCGGGCACGCGAGGCGGGCGCCGAGATCGTCGCGGGCGGCAAGGCGCCGGATCGCGAGGGTTATTATTACGAGCCGACGCTGGTAGCCGCGCCGATAGACGCTGAAATCGTGCAGAAGGAAGTGTTCGGGCCGGTGGTGACCATTACTCCGTTCGACACGCCGGAAACCGCGCTCGGCTGGGCCAATGCCTCTGAATATGGTCTGGCCTCCTCGGTTTGGTCGCGAGATGCCAACCGGGCCATGCACATCGCCAACAGGCTCGAATACGGCGTCACCTGGGTCAATACCCATGGCGTATTCGCCACCGAGATGCCGCATGGCGGCATGAAGAATTCGGGCTATGGCTCGGACCTCTCCATGCAGTCGCTGCTGGACTATACGCAGGCGCGTCACATCATGCTGGCCTCGTGAGCGAACTAAAAGACCTGCAAAAGACGGGCAAGTCTGATAGAGGAAGCGCCATGCGCATCCTCGACATGACGACCTTTGTCGCCCTGGCGCGGCACCGGCACTTTGGCCGGGCCGCACAGGAAATGCATACGACCCAGCCCGCCATTTCCATTCGCCTTGCCGCCATGGAGCAGGAGTTTGGTACAAAACTGTTGCACCGGGCCGGGCGGGACTTCGCCCTGACCCCGGCCGGCGAGCGGGTCTTGGCGACGTTCCAGGCGATCCTGTCGAGCTATGAGGATCTCAAGCACGAACTGGCCGATGGCGACGCCTTGCACGGCAAGGTCGTGCGGATCGGCGGCATCGACTCGGTGTCCTCGACCTGGCTGACCCCGTTCGTCGAAGCGCTGCACGACACCTTCCCGACCCTCAAGATCGAAATCACGGTGGAGGGGACGAAGAACCTGATCGATGGCATGAACAAGGGGGAGTTCGACGTCATCTTCGCCCTGGATCCGGCCATCGGCGACAATTTCCGCAGCTTCACGTCCTGCGTCCTGCAGATGAGCTGGGTCGGATCGCCCAAGATGATCGATCCCGACCGGGTCTACAGCGTCGACGATCTGGCGCATATGCCGATCATCACCTTCCCCAAGGACACCCCGCCCTATCGGATGATCGCGCCCTATTTTCAGGACGAGCAGGTGCTGGCGAACAAGCTGACCAGCTCGAATTCGCTTTATTCGATCATCAATCTTCTCATTGACGGGTTCGGTGTCGGCGCCATTCCCACCGTGACGATCAAACGCGAACTCAAGATGGGGTTATTGCACCAGATCCGGGTCTCCAAACGCTTTCCCGCCATGCCCATCATCGGCACCTATCAGGCAACGGCGCAGGTGGAGTTGATCCGGCGCGTGGTGGAGCAGGCGCGCATGAGCGCGGCGCAGTTTTGCGCCACGGTCGATCCCGCCATGGCATGGGTGGATTGAGCGCCTTTTCGCTTTGGCGGCGGCATGTCTCCCAAAGTGCGGGCCACTATTGGGAGACATGCAGAAAGTCTATTTGCCGAAATCGAGGCCCTTGACCACGGCGGGGCGAGCGGCGAGGCGTTCGAGCCAGGCGTGGACATGGGGATATTCGGCCTTGGTGGCGCCATAGCGCTCCCAGGACTGAGCCCAGCCGATCGAGGCCATGTCGGCGATGGAATAATCGCCGGCAATATAGTCCTTATCGGCCAACTGCTTGTTCAGCACACCAAAAAGGCGAAGAGTTTCATCGCTATAGCGCTTGATGGCGTAGGGGATCTTTTCGGGCGCATACACCGAGAAGTGATTGTTCTGGCCCAGCATCGGGCCGAAACCGCCGACCTGCCAGAACAGCCATTCATCGACCTTGACCTGGGCACGCGGATCGGTGGGATAGAATTTGCCGAATTTTTGCGCGAGGTATTTCAGGATGGCGCCGGATTCGAAGATCGAGATCGGCGCGCCGCCCGGACCTTCGGGATCGACAATGGCGGGGATCTTGTTGTTGGGCGAAATGGCCAGAAATTCAGGGGTAAACTGCTCGCCCTTGCCGATGTCGATACGGTGATAATTCCACGGCACGCCAAGCTCTTCGAGCAGGATGTGCACCTTTTGCCCGTTCGGTGTCGGCAGGGAATAGACTTCGATCGGCTTGGTCTGGGTAGTCATTGCAGAGGCGCCCCTTGATTGGATGGGGTGCACTCTATCGGCAAATGCCGATGATAGACAAGGCACCGGAGAGCAAAGTTATGCGCTCTCCGATGCCGCTTGTGCATGTTATTCCCGCAGCAGCCGCATTTGCGGGGCGCCATTGCCCCGCAGGGCCGGCGAGACGCCGTTTATATCGAGCGTGGCGGTGACCCGCTGGCGATGAGCGGCGAACATGAAGTTGGGCGTGACGTTGACCGGCTCATCGAACATGACCGTCACGGTATAGTGCTGCATGTTTCCCAGCAATTGCACGCCGATCAGCCGGCCGCGAAAGGGCTGTTCGAGGTAGAAGCCCTTGACGCGCATGCCCACCTGAAACGGCACGGCCACACGGTCGGGCAAGGCGGCGCGCGCCGTATTCCAGTCGCGATATCCGTGGCGGCGAGCGACCTGTTCGAGCGCGGCGCTATGAGAAAGATCCTCGCCGGCGCGTCTGTGCTCGTCGCGCAGGGCGCGCGCTTCCGATTTCAGCGTCTGCGCAGAGGGGGTATCAAGCGAAAAAGTCATGGCATGTCCTCTCCGAAGGAGGAGGCGTCTGGTCCATGGGAGCCCGCTTTGCCATGATGCGCCTCGGAGAAAACAGCGATCACTTCATATCGTGGCCGAACTTCACCAAAGGACACATGTCCCGCGGACGGCAGGTGTCGGCAACCGAGCGCTAAATGATCCTTCGAGCCTTTCCAGTCAAGTGCCGATGAGGTGTTGTGATAAAGCCAGCAGACAAATGCATTGGGCCGGCCCGCGCGAGTGTCGTAAGGCTAACGCGATTGCGTCGCGTGTGGAGAAAGAGAAGATGAACGAAATTCTGCTGCTGCTGGCTGGGCTTATCGGGGGCGCGGTCAATTCTCTTGCCGGAGGCGGCTCGTTCATCGTGTTCCCTGCCCTGCTGTTCACAGGGGTGCCTCCGGTCCTCGCCAATGCCTCCAACACCTATGCCGCCCTGCCCGGCTACGCCTCGGGCGTCCTTGGCTACTGGAAAGCCATGGCCGCCTACAAGGATCGGCTGATCATCTATGGTTTGATCGCGGCGTTGTTCGGCTATGCGGGCGCGGAGCTATTGCTGGTGGTCTCGGACGAGCAGTTTTCCAAGGTGGTGCCGTGGCTTATGGCTTTTGCCGTGGCGCTGTTCATTTTCGGCAATCAGATCAATGCCGCGCTACGGGCCCGGGGCGGCGAGCGGCGGGGCATGAGGGCGCTGGGCGCGGTGCTGCTGCTGGCGCTGCTGGCGGCGGTCTGCGTCTATGGCGGCTTCTTCAATGCCGGGCTCGGCATTCTGCTGCTGGCGTTTCTGGCCATGGCGGGAATGACCGATATTCACGCCATGAACGGGCTGAAACTCTATATTTCCTCGATCGTTGCGCTGGTGGCGGTGGTGCGGTTCGCGCTCGGGGAAACCATCGATTTCTACCATGGCTCGATCGCGCTGGTGGGGGTGACCATCGGCGGCTATGTGGCGGCACGGCTGGCCCGGCATATTCCCACGGCCTGGATCCGGATGGGGGTGATCGTCTATGGAATCGGGATGACGCTGTATTTCTTCTGGACGGCATATTTCGCCTGAAATACTGCCCCTTCAGCCCCTCGTCTCACGCTGCGGGCCCTCTTCTCCCCTTAAGGGAGAAGGGAAGACGAGCGTCTGATCCACACCGCCGCGTCGTGAAAAGCGGCACCGCCAAAGGGGGGTACAGGTGCCGAGTTGGTTAGCGCATTGATACCGTTTCGGCCGCGATGTGCGGAATTTTTGTGAAGACCTTCGGCAATGAGGACGCCGGTAGGCAAAATGTCGGTGACGCGCAGCGTGAGCTCCACAGATCCGCGCCGATTGCCCAGCGTCACCGCCTCGCCATCGGCAAGGTCGAGCCGGACGGCATCGGCGGGATGAATGAAGACGGAAGGCTCGCCCTCGCGCTTGAGGCTGCCGGCGGTCTGGTTGAAGGATGAGTTGAGAAAGGCGCGGGCGGGACTGGTGGCGAGCTTGAACGGGTGCTCGGCATCAGTTGCTTCGTTGACCGCCCAATGGTCGGCAAAGCGGGGCATGATCGAGGGGTCGCAGACCCAGCGATAGCCCTTGCGCTTTGCCACCGCATCCCAATCCGGAGCGAAGCGGAAGCGACCATCGGGCCAGCCGAACCCCTTGGCGAAGCGAGCCACATCATCAGGGCGTTCCTTGTCGATATAGCCGGTCTTTTCCACCTCTTCGAGCGGCGGCAGGCCGGAGCGGGCGAAGGTGTCGGCGACGACCTCGCGATCGCTGATGGCAAAGACCGGATCGGCGCTGCCGAGGCGCTGGGCGATGGCGTTGATGACCTCGTGATTGGAGCGCGCCTCGCCGGGCCGCTCAAGAACGGTAGGACCGTAGAGGATGCGGGTGTGGCCGCCCCGTGTATAATAGTCGTTGTGCTCGAGGAACATGGTGGCGGGCAGGACGATGTCGGCCAGTTCCGCCGTTTCGGTCATGAACTGCTCGTGGACGACGAGGAACAGATCGTCGCGCATGAGGCCGCGATGCACCAAAGTCTGGTTGGGGGCGACGCAGGCTGGGTTGGTGTTCTGCACGATCATGGCATGGACGGGCCCCCCGCCCTGCAGGGCTGCCTTGTCGCCGGTGAGGATGGGGCCGATCTCGGACATGTCGAGGAGGCGCGGCGTGCCCTTTTGCAGATGGGCGCCTTCGAGGCGGGATTTGTCGAGGCCCCAGGTGCCGGAATTGGAATGAAAGGCGCCGCCGCCGCGATGCTGCCAGGCCCCGGTCATGGCGGGGATGGAGAGGGCCGCGTGCATGGCGGTGGCGCCGTTGGTCTGGCGGGAAAAGCCATAGCCAAGACGGAAGAAGGAGCGCGGCGTGGTGCCCACCAGATGGGCGAAGGCTTCGATTTCGGCGACGGCGAGACCGGTGATTTCGGCGGCCCATTCGGGTGTGCGGGTCTTGAGATGGGCTTCGAACTGGGGGGAGAAATCGGTGTATTTCTCCATATAGGCCCGATCGGCCAGACCATCACGCAGGAGAATGTGCATGACCGCCACCGCCAGCGCCCCATCGGTGCCGGGGCGGAGGACGAGGCCCAGATCGGCCTGGTCCATGGTGGCGTTGCGATAGATGTCGATAACGACGATTTTCGCGCCCCGGGTTTTGCGGGCCCGCATGGCGTGGGTCATGACGTTGACCTGGGTATGCACCGCATTGGTGCCCCAGATGATGACGCAATCGCTTTCCGCCATCTGCTCGGGATTGACCCCGCCCAAAAGCCCTGTTCCGGCGATATAGCCGGGCCAGGCAACGCCGACGCAGATGGTGTCGTATTGGTGCGAATAACCGCGTGCCGCGCGCAGGCGCTCGATGCCGTCGCGCTGCACCAGCCCCATCGTGCCGGCGTAGTAGTAGGGCCACACCGCCTCGCTGCCGTCCTTCGCCGCCGCGCGCTTCATCGCGTCCGCGGTGATGTCCAGCGCCTCGTCCCAACCGATCTCGACGAAGGCGTCGCGGCCCTGGCCCTTGTCGCCCACCCGCTTCAGGGGCCTCTTAAGCCGCAGCGGGTGGTGCACGCGCTCGGCGTAGCGCGAGACCTTGGCGCAGATCACCCCCGACGTGTAGCTGTTCGCCGCCGCGCCCCGCACCTTGCCGATGCGATGCGCGTCGAGCTTCTCGACCTCCAGCGCGCAGGTGCTGGGGCAGTCGTGCGG
>JAHCJW010000219.1 GCA_026126125.1 Devosia sp. | reverse complement strand
GTTCGACAGAACGCACGTCGCTCTAAGCTTTGGCCCTTTGTTTTGCCGCATGGTCTTTATCAACGCAAAAAGGGCGCCGGTCGGCGCCCTTGTCGTGTCAGTCCAGGGGAGAATTCAGCGCTTGCGCTTGTCGAGCTGGTGATAGGCGCGGCGCGAGTGGAATTCGCAATAGGGGCCGGTTTCGAGACTATGCTGGCCGCAGAAATAGAAATCCTTGGTCAGCGGATCGCCGATCGGCCACTTGCAGGTATGCTCGTTAAGCTGCAGCAGCGTCAGGCGCTTGTCTTCGGGAATGAAGATTTCCGCCACGGCCGGAGCCACATAGATTTCCGTTTCGATCTCGGGGCCGACGGCCAGGGCCGTGGCGCCCATGACCTGCGGGCGCGCCATGGTCTGGCGCGGCTTGGCCGCTGCCGCCATGGTGCTGCTGCTGGCCGAAACGGTGGGGCTGGCCGGGCGACGCGGAGCGGGCCGGGCCGCGGGCCGGGCCCGGGGCGTGGTATTGGTCGGCTTGGCGCGAGCCGAAAGCTTGAGCCGATGCACCTTGCCGATAACGGCGTTGCGGGTAACCCCTTCGCCCAATTCGCCTGCAATCTGGCTGGCGCTAAGGCCATCCATCCAGAGTTTTTTCAAAAGCTCGACGCGATCGTCGGTCCAGCCCATCGATTGCGTTCCTGAAACCATTGTCAAAATAGAATCCTCTATTGTGCCGCCAAAAGTGGCTTGGCAGCCATTCGACTCTACAGCTCGTATGCTGAGCGGGTCCGCCGCACGAGATATCGTGTCCCCCGACGGCCTCCAGACTACGACAGGGGCTGAATCAGGATCAAGAGTCGGGGGCGAATTTCCCCGCTTATTCATTGGTTAAGATTGCTTTAACAATCCTTGAGTCAAATCAGGGACTTGGCGCGAGAACGTTGACTTGGGCAAGTAAATTCGCCTAATTCTCGGGGCCAAACGCGCTGCCGAGAGGGCGCGTTTTTAGTTTTTGTGGCAGCTTTGCCACGGTGGGTGCCGCAAGCGCCTGCGCTGAACTCAGTCGAGAAAAGGGAAAGCCTCATGTCTGCGCTCTATGGCACCTATGCCCGGTCCGAACTCGCCTTTGAGCGGGGCGAAGGCATGCGCCTTTATGACCAGCACGGGCGAGACTATCTCGATTTCCACTCGGGCGTGGCGGTCAATGCGCTGGGCCATGGCGATCCGCATCTGGTCGCCGCGCTCAAGGCCGCCGCCGACAAGGTCTGGCACACCGCCAACACCTTCACCATTCCCGAGCAGGAGCGGCTGGGCCAGCGGCTGGTCGATGCCACGTTCGCCGACAGCGTCTTTTTCACCAATTCGGGCGCCGAGGCGCTCGAATGCGCCATCAAGACGGCGCGGCATTATTTCTGGGCCAAGGGCGAGCAGGACCGCTACGAAATCATCGCCTTTTCCGGCTCTTTCCATGGCCGCACGCTGGGCACCATTGCCGCCGGCGGCAATCCCGACTACCTGCAGGGGTTCGGCCCCGCGACGCCGGGCTTCAAGCACGCCACGCCAGGCGATATCGACAGCGTCAAGGCGCTGCTGACGCCCCAGACCTGCGCCATCCTGATCGAGCCGGTGCAGGGCGAGGGCGGCGTGACGGCGATGAGCGCCGAGTTCATGCAGGGCCTGCGCGCGCTGTGCGACGAGCATGGCATGCTGCTGATCCTCGACGAGGTGCAGTGCGGTTTCGGCCGTACCGGGCGGTTCTTTGCCCATGAATGGAGTGGCATCACCCCCGATATCGTTGCGGTGGCCAAGGCCATCGGCGGCGGTTTCCCGCTCGGGGCGTGCCTCGCCAAGGGCGATGTCGCCGCCTCCATGGTGCCGGGCACGCATGGTTCGACCTATGGCGGCAATCCGCTGGCGACGGCGGTGGGCAATGCCGTGCTCGACCGCGTGCTGGCGCCGGGCTTTCTCGACCAGGTCAACCTGATGGGCCAGCGCCTCACCTGGCACCTGCAGCAGCTGGCGCAGAAATATCCCGATCACGTGCTCGAATTGCGCGGCAAGGGCCTGCTCTCGGGCATCAAGATCGCGACGCCCGTGCGCGATATGGTTTCGCGCCTGCGCGACGATCATGGGCTGTTGACCATGAGCGCCGGCGACAATGTGCTGCGCCTCATTCCGCCGCTGATCGTCACCGAGGCCGATATCGAGGAGGCGGTCGGCAAGATCAGCGCCGCCTTCGACGCCATCGAGGCGGAAACGGCGACGGCGGCCGCGGGCTCGTGACCTATCTGACCTTCTATCATTTCGGCCGCCGCCGAGGACGCTGACATGCTTTCCTGGCCGTCATGGTGCATCATGACGGCCCGAACCACCCTTCACGCGAAGCGTCACATAAGGAGCCCGGCCCCATGACGACCGGCACCCCCAGGCATTTTCTTTCCATCGACGATTTTTCCCATGCCGAACTGCGCGGCATGCTCAATCAGGCCGGCGCGCTCAAGGCGCGCCTCAAGGACGGCGACCGCCCGCAATTGTTGAAAGACAAGGTGCTGGCGATGATCTTCGAGCGCCAGTCCACCCGCACCCGGGTTTCCTTCGATGTCGGCATGCGCCAGCTCGGCGGCCAGACCATCATGCTGTCCGGCCAGGAAATGCAGCTGTCGCGCGAAGAAACCCTGGCCGATACCGCCAGGGTGATGAGCCGCTATGTCGACGCCATCATGATCCGCATCCTCTCGCATGCCGATCTGGTCGAGCTCGCCGAAAACGCCACCGTGCCGGTGATCAACGGGCTGACCCGCCGCGCCCATCCCTGCCAGATCATGGCCGATCTGATGACCTTCGAGGAGCATCGCGGCGATATCAGCGGGGCCAAGGTCGCCTGGGTCGGCGACAGCAACAATGTGCTCCATTCCTGGGTCAATGCGGCGGAACTGTTCGGCTGCGAACTGACCATCGCCGTGCCCGATGAATACAGCCCGGAAAAAGACCTGATGCACGACATCCGGCGCGCCGGCAGCCATGTCCGGCTGATCGAAGACCCGCGCGAAGCGGTCGAGGGCGCCGATCTCGTTATCACCGACACCTGGGTGTCGATGGGCGATACCGACGCGGCCGAGCGGCGCCGGGTCTTGAAACCCTACCAGGTCAACACCAATTTGATGGCCTTGGCGAACAAGGACGCCCTGTTCATGCACTGCCTGCCCGCCCATCGCGGCGACGAGGTGACCGACGAGGTGATCGATGGTCCCCAGTCGGTGGTGTTCGATGAGGCCGAAAATCGCCTGCACGCCCAGAAAGCCGTTTTGTGCTGGGCCTTCGGGGTCGAGACGAACTAATAGCCTGGTTCCTCATCCATCGGGTCATCCTCGCCAGCGCGGGGATCTCTGTCTGTTTTTTTTCGGACGACAGGGGTTCGCGCGCTCGCGGGAATGACGCCTTGGGTCGGGCAGGGCCATGGCGCGTTTCCTCCTCAAGGCGTAGCCTTGCCTGAAAGCCAGATCGAATGACCACGGAACCGACGACCATGACCGACAATCTCCTCTCCGCCATGGGCCTCGATCGCCCGGAAACCGGCGATGATGCCGTGGTGCCCTTCACCCTCGAAAAGCTCGACACCCGGGGCCGCGTCGTCCGTCTCGGCGCCGCGCTCGACGCCATCCTGTCGCGCCACGATTATCCCGTGCCCGTCGCCCGGCTTCTGGGCGAGGCGGTGGTCTTGTCGGCGCTGATCGGCTCCTCGCTCAAATTCGAGGGCCGCTTCATCCTGCAGACCCAGACCGATGGCCCGGTCAATCTGATCGTCGTCGATTTCGACACGCCGGACGGCATTCGCGGCTATGCCCGGTTTGACCGCGATCTGCTGCTCAAGGCGGCCGAAGCGGGCAAGACCGGCGCTGCCGATCTGCTGGGCAAGGGGCATCTGGCCATGACCATCGATCAGGGCCCGCATACCGAACGCTATCAGGGCATCGTGGCCCTCGACGGCGACGATTTCGAGCGCGTGGCGCATAGCTATTTCCTGCAATCGGAACAGATTCCGACCCAGGTGCGCATCGCCGTGGCGCAGATGTCGACCAAGGGCGATCACCGGCCGCGCTGGCGCGCCGGTGGGCTGCTGATCCAGCATCTGCCGCAAGGCGGCATTGCGCCAATGGCCGACCTGCCAGGCAATGGCGATTTCGATGACGCCACTATGGTCGACCCCGATTTCAAGGAGGCCGATGGCTGGAACGAGGCTCGCGCCATGCTCGGAACGGTCGAGGATATCGAGCTGGCCGATCCGGAAATCTCGCCCGAAAGGCTGCTGTTCCGGCTCTATCACGAAACCGGCGTGCGGGTGTTCCCGTCCATGCCGCTCGAGGAGCGCTGCACCTGCTCGGTCGAGCGGATCGAGGACATGCTGACCAACAGCTTCTCGGACGAAGAGCGTCAGGACATGGCGGTGGACGGCGAAATCGAAGTGGTGTGCGAATTCTGCTCCACCGCCTATCGGTTCAATCCGCACCAGTTCCACGCCAAGCATTAGAGCCTGCCTGCCGAAAGTGGTTCCCTTTCGGCCACAGGTGCTCTGAAG
>JAHCJW010000218.1 GCA_026126125.1 Devosia sp. | reverse complement strand
TCACTGATACGCTCGCCGCCATCGGCGAAGGCACGCCGGTGCGCTCGGTCACCGTCACCGCTCCGGCCGGCGGCGAACTGGCCGAGATCCTCGTGCGTCCCGGCCAGTTGGTCGAAGCCGGCGCCGTCATCGCCCGTTTCGACGCCGCCGCCGAACAGATCGATTATGATCGCGCCCTGCTCGCGCTCGAAGATGCCCGCGCCGCCCTGACGCGCGCCACCGGCCTGGCCAGCTCCAATGTCGTCGCCAACACCACCGTCGCCGCCGCGCAATTGACCGTCTCCAATGCCGAGCTGGCGCTGCGCAATGCCGAAATGGCGCTCGAGCGCCGCACCATCACCAGCCCCATCGCCGGCGCGGTCGGCCTGTTGCGCGTGTCGCCGGGCAATTACGTCTCCGCCCAGACCGCCATCACCACCATCGACGACACCTCCTCCATCCTCATCGATTTCTGGGTGCCCGAGCGCTATGCCAGCCAGATCGCGCCCGGCATGGCGGTCACCGTCTCGGCCATCGCCCTGCCCGGCCGCAGCTTCACCGGCGATATTTCCGCCATCGACAACCGCATCGACCCGGCCAGCCGCACCTTGCAGGTCCAGGCCGAAATTCCCAATCCCGACAAGGCCCTGCGCTCGGGCATGAGTTTTTCCGTCGCCCTCGCCTTTCCCGGCGAGGCCTATCCGGCGGTCAATCCGCTCGCCATCCTGTGGTCGGCGGACGGGTCCTATGTGTGGAAATATGACAATGGCAAGGCAGCGAAGGTCATGGCCGAAATCGTCCAGCGCAACAGCGACGGCGTACTGGTGCGCGGCGATCTCGCCCCCGGCGACGCCATCATCACCGAAGGCATATTGCAATTGAGCCAGGGGGCCACGGTTACCCTGCTCGACGGCCCGGACGGCACCGGGGCGACACCCCAGCCCCCGAACTGACGGAGACAGCGCCCATGTCGATTGCCAGCAAGAACGAACGCGGCGGCTCGCTTGCTGCCCTCTTCGTCCGCCGGCCGGTCCTGGCCATCGTCATCAACGCGCTGATCGTCGTCGCCGGCCTCGCCGCGCTTCTCGGCATCGAGGTGCGCGAACTGCCGCGCGTGGAAAGCCCGGTTCTCTCCATCTCCACCAGTTTTTCCGGCGCCGCCGCCGAAACGGTGGACCGCGAGATCACCGCTGTGGTCGAAGGCGCCGTCGCCCGCGTTCAGGGCGTCACCGCCATTTCCTCCTCGTCCTCGGTCGGCAATAGCCGGGTGACGCTGGAATTCTCCGAAAATACCAATCTCGACATCGCCACTTCCGATGTGCGCGACGCCTTGAGCCGCGTCACCCGCAGCCTGCCCGCCGATGCCAGCGAGCCGACCATCTTCAAGGCCGACAGCGACGCCCAGGCGATCATGCAGCTCGCCGTCACCTCCGACACCCTGACCATCGCCCAATTGAGCGAGCTGGTCGATGGCATCATCACCGAGCGCCTCAGCGCCGTCGAGGGCGTTGCCGAAGTGCAGGTCTATGGCACCCGCAACACCGCTTTCGAGGTCGATATCGACCCGCTCAAGCTGGCCAGCCGCGGCCTCACCGTCGCCGATGTGCGCAACGCGCTCTCCAGCATCGCCTTCGACGCGCCGGCCGGCTCGATCAACGGCCCCAATCAGAACATCTCCGTGCGCGCCATGTCCGAAATCACCGATCCGGCCGATTTCGAAGCCATCATCATCAAGGATCGCACGCGGCTGGGCGATGTCGCAACCGTGGTGTTCGACGCCGCCGCCAGCACCTCCTCGATCCGCGCCGATGGCCGCCCTGGCATCGGCATGGGCATTGTGCGTCAGGCCCAGTCCAACTCCGTCTCGATTTCCCACGCCGTCCACGCAGCCGTCGCCAGCCTCAACCAGACGCTTCCGCCCGGCGTCAGCATCAAGGTATCGAGCGACGAGGCCGTGTTCATCGAAGGGGCGCTGCACGAGGTCCAGATCGCCCTCATCGTCGCCCTCGTCGTCGTCATCACCATCATCTATCTGTTCCTGCTCGATTGGCGCGCCATCATCGTGCCGGCCATTTCCATGCCTATCGCGCTTCTCGGCGCCGTCGCCGGCATGTATCTTGCCGGCTTCTCGCTCAATATCATCACCCTGCTCGCGCTGGTGCTGGCCACCGGCCTCGTCGTCGACGACGCCATCGTCGTGCTCGAAAATATCGTGCGCCGCAAGAATATGGGGGCGGGCCCCCGCGCCGCCGCCGTGCTCGGCACCCAGGAAGTGTTCTTCGCCGTCGTCGCCACCACGCTGACCCTGGCCGCCGTCTTCGTGCCCCTCTCCTTTCTCGATGGACAGACCGGACGCCTGTTCCGCGAATTCGGCTTCACCCTGGCCATTGCCGTGCTGCTGTCCTCGGTGGTGGCGCTCTCGATGGGACCGATGGTCGCCTCGCGCCTTCTCAAATCCGACGCCGGCCACCAGAGTGGCGGGCCCTTCGGCGCGCTGGGCCGTCTCCTCGCCCGCTTCTATCGCGCCACCCTCGGCGTCGCCCTGCGCAATCCCCTCGTCGTCGTTCTGGTCTCGCTGCTCTTCGCCGCCTCCGCCTATTATGTCTACGGCAGCCTGCGGCAGGAGATCACCCCGTCCGAAGACCGTTCGCAGATTTCCCTGCGCGTCTCCGCCCCCAATACGGTCAGCCTCGATTTCGTCCGCACCCGCCTCGGCCAGGTCGAATCCATGCTCCAGCCCTATGTCGAGAGCGGCGAGATCGAATCCATCTTCGTCCTCTCCGGCTGGGGCAGCGGCGGCTCGCTCACCCTCACCCTCGCCCCGTGGAGCGAGCGTGAGCGCAGTCAGCAGCAGATCGCCTCGGAAATTTCCGCGCTCATGACCCAGGTGCCCGGCGTGCGCGCTTCGGTCGGCCAGGGCAATAGCCTGGGCATTCGCGGCGGCGGCTCGGGCCTGCAATTTGCCGTCGCCGGATCCGACTATGCCGTTCTGGCCCAAACCGCCGACACCATCGCCGCTTCGCTCGAGGAAGACGGCCGCTTCGGCCGCGTCAGCGTCAATTTCGACACCACCCAGCCCCAGTTGACCCTCACCGTCGACCGCGCCCGCGCCAGTGCGCTCGGCATCGACATCAACGGCCTCGCCACCACCATGCAGGCGATGATCGACGGCTCCACCGTGGGTAATATCTTCATCAACGACCACAGCTACAGCGTGCGCATGCTCTCGACCACCAATCCGGTCAACGATCCGCGTGACCTCGAAACCCTGTTCGTGCGCACCGGCGACGGGCGCTACGTGCCCATGTCCACCATCGCCACCCTGCGCGAAGCCGCCGTGCCGCCCTCGCTTCGCCGTGAGGAACAGCGCCGCGCCGTCACCGTCTCGGCCAGTCTCGAAGACGGGCTGGCGCTGGGCGACGCCTATAATCGCCTGATCGAAATCGCCACGCCGCTCCTGCCCGAAGGCACCTCGATCCTGCCCCTGGCCGAAGCCAAGACCCTGGGCGCCGCCAACAATGCGCTGATGCTCACCTTCGGCTTTGCTCTGATCATCATCCTTCTCGTGCTTGCCGCCCAGTTCGAAAGTTTCTGGAGCGCCATCATCGTCATGGCCACCGTGCCCTTCGGGGTGGCGGCCGGGCTCTATGCCGTCCTCATCACCGGCGGCAGCCTCAACATCTTCAGCCAGATCGGGCTGGTCCTCGTTGTCGGCATCATGGCCAAGAACGGCATTCTCATCGTCGAATTCGCCAACCAGCTGCGCGATCGGGGCCTGTCGGTGCACGAGGCGATCGAAGAAGCCTCCAATATCCGCCTCAGGCCGGTGATGATGACCATGATCGCCACCATTCTGGGTGGTGTGCCGCTGGTCATCGCCTCGGGCGCCGGCGCCGAGGCCCGCGCCGCATTGGGCTGGGTCATCGTCGGCGGCCTCGGCTTTGCCGCCATCGCCACGCTCTATCTCACCCCGGTCGCCTATCTGCTTCTCGCCCGCTTCTCCAGGCCCAAGACCGAGGAGGAAGCCCGGCTCGAACGCGAGCTGGACGCCGCCAGCGCTCCACCCGCCCCCGCCGAATAGACCGAACCGCCGCCATCGCCTCGAAAGGAGTTTCGCCATGTTCGACCATACCGGCATCGTCGTCAGCGATCTTGAGCGCGCACGGCGCTTTTACGACGCCATCGCCGCCGCCCTGGGCCTGCAGACCGCCGACAATGGCGACGAATCCTTCGTCTTCGGCAAGAGCGCCGAGGAACCCATTCCCTATCTCTGGGTCGGCGTCACCCGTCCCAGCTATTGGGCCCCGGGCTCCCGCGCCGGCCTCAATCAGATGCACATCGCCTTCCAGGCGAAAGACAAGGCCATGGTCGATGCTTTCTTCCAGGCGGCCCTCGAAAATGGCGGCACCGATCACGGCGCCCCCGGCCCGCGCCAGGGCGCCGGCGCCTATTACGGCGCCTTCGTCCTCGACCCTGACGGCAACAACATCGAAGCCTGCTGCCGCGGCGAGGCAGCCGGCTAAAACATGTCTCCCGAGGGTGGGAACCGGTTTCGGGAGGGAGCTGATCTGAAAGAAACGCGC
>JAHCJW010000217.1 GCA_026126125.1 Devosia sp. | reverse complement strand
GGGCGCCGAGCCGGTCGGCGAGATCGGCGAACACCAGATCGCGGACGAAATTGTCGGTGCTCTCGCGGCGGGCGAGATGGCGGGCGACGAGCGCGGTATCGAACAGGGACGGAGGTTGGGACAGTTTGGGAAGGCTCTCGAGAGGGGGCTGGCCAAGCGGCCGGGGCGTGGCAATATGGATGTTATGCAGAGCGGGGGCGGGCAAGTCAAAATTTCGGCCTGGCTGGGGCGGCTGGGGCGGCTGGGCCATGGCCTGGGCCGGGTCGGCCAATTGGCGCTCGACCAGCTTTATCCGCCTGCCTGCGCCGGCTGTGGCGCGCCGCTCATCGAGGGTGATGTGCTGTGTGCGGCCTGCTTTTCGCAAGTGCGGGTGATAACGGCGCCGCTCTGCCCGGTGCTGGGCCTGCCATTCGCGAGCGATCTGGGCGCAGGGGCGCTGTCGAGCGAAGCGCTGGCCGCGCCGCCGCCCTTCTTGCGGGCGCGGGCGGCGGTGGCCTATGGCGCGGTCGCCGATATCGTGGTCAGCCGGCTCAAATATGGCGACCGGCCGGAGCTGGCCCGGTTCTGTGCCCGGCTGATGGCGGCGGCGGGGCGAGAATTCTGGGAAGCCGCGCCCCTTCTCGTCCCGGTGCCGCTCCATGCCAGCCGCCTGCGGTTGCGGCGTTACAACCAGTCGCTGCTGCTGGCGCAGGAATTGGGGCGGCAATTGGAATTGCCGGTCGATCCGCATCTGGTGCAAAGGCGCAGGAACACGCGCCAGCAGGTCGGGCTCTCGGGCGATGGACGCCTGCGCAATGTGCAGGGCGCCTTCGCGCCGCATCCGAACCTGCCTGGCCGGCTCAAGGGGCGTGGCGTGGTGCTGATCGATGATGTCTATACCACCGGCGCTACGGTCAAGGCGGCGACGCGGGCGCTGCTGCGGGGCGGCGTCGAGCGGGTGGAGGTGCTGACCTTCGCCCGCGTTGTCATTGGCGGTGATCTGCCCATATAAGACCCAAGACATGTTTTCCGGAGCCCAAACCATGGCCAAGGTTGAAATCTACACCACCCCGACCTGCCCCTATTGCCACGCCGCCAAGGCGCTGTTGACCGACAAGAGTGTCGATTACACCGAAATCACCGTGCTCGACCCCGCCCTGCGCGAAGCCATGACGCAGCGCGCCAATGGCCGCCGCACCGTGCCGCAGATCTTTATCGGCGAAACCCATGTGGGGGGCTATGACGACATGGCGGCGCTCGATCGTCAGGGCGGGCTCGACCCCTTGCTGGCCCAGTAGCGCAAATGAAGGTCGCCGCCATCCAGATGCGTTCCGGGCTTGATCCGGACGCCAATCTCGCCGCGCTCGAACCCTTGCTGGCCGAGGCCGCCGCCGCCGGGGCGCAATATGCGCTGACGCCGGAAGTGACGCTGCTGTTTCCCGAAAACCGCGAGCAGCTGCGCGCCGTCGCCGCGCCGTTCGCGGGCCATCCGCAGCTGGCGGCAGTGGGGGCGATGGCGCGCCGCCTGGGGCTTTTTGTACAGATCGGTTCGTTGCCCATTCCGCTCGAGGATGGGCGCTTCGCCAATCGCTCGGTGCTGTTCGGCCCCGATGGCACCCAGATCGCCCTCTATGACAAGATCCATCTTTTCGACGCCGATATCGCCGGGCTCAACGCTTATCGCGAAAGCGCCACCTATAAGGGTGGCGAGGCGGCGGTGACCGCTGCCCTGGGCGAATTTACCCTCGGCTTTTCCATCTGCTACGACATGCGCTTTCCCAGGCTCTATAATAGCCTTGCCAATGCCGGCGCGACGCTGATGGCGGTCCCGGCCGCCTTCACCGTGCCGACGGGCCAGGCGCATTGGCACGTGCTGTTGCGGGCGCGGGCCATCGAGACCGGGTCCTATGTCATCGCGGCGGCGCAGGGGGGCAGTCATCCCAATGGTCGCGCGACCTATGGCCATTCGCTGATTGTCGATCCGTGGGGCAAGATCATCGCCGAGCTCGACCATGATGCGCCGGGGGTGATCGTGGCCGATATCGACCCTCAGGCAGTGCGTGAAGCGCGGGAGCGGGTGCCGGCTCTCGCCAATGCGCGGGACTTTTCTGCGCCATTGCAGCCCCCGCCGTAAGGCCTATATCTTCATCAGGCCGGGTCTGACCGGCTTCGACCAGCAGACGACAAGAGACGTGATCCAGTATTCTCTCCAGTGTTCGAACGGCCATGGCTTCGATGCCTGGTTCAAGAGTGCCGCTGCTTTCGATGAGCAGAAGGCGCGGGGCATCGTCTCCTGCGCGGTGTGCGGGGACAGCGCGGTCGAGAAAGCGCCCATGGCTCCAGCGGTGGCGCGCACCGACCACGAGCGCAGTGCCGTCAGCGCCGATCATCCCGACGCCACCAAACTGCGCGAGATGCTGCGCCAATATCGCCAGAAAGTGGTGAATGAGGCCGACTATGTCGGCGACCGCTTTGCCGAAGAGGCGCGGAAAATCCATTTCGAGGAAGTCGAGGCGCGCGGCATCTATGGCCAGGCGACCCGCGACGAGGTGGCGGGCCTGCTCGAGGATGGCGTGGATTTTCTGCCCCTGCCCGATGTGGCCGAGGATAATTAGAGCCTGTCTCCCGAAAATGGCCCCGGTTTCGGGATAAAGACAGGCGGTAAAACAAAGGGCTAAAGCGCAGGAGCTGATCTGAAAGAAGCGCGACGCGCTTTAGAGCCTGTCTGCACGGCGCCAGAGGCAGCCCAGATCGCCCGGGCGCGGCTGTTGAGGCGCTCGCCGACAAGGATGTCGCTACGCTCGACAGCGTGGCAAGGCGATAGGGCTGGAAGGGGATAGGGTCGGTTCGATAGGGAGGGTGGAATCCCCGCTATCGAACCTGACCAGGCCAGCAAGTCTTGGCAGACCGCTGACTGGCTGAGCGGGGCTTTAGCACCGGCGGGCGGCCTTGTCACGCAATTGTCGCACAAAGCGGTGCATTGTTTTTGCCGTCGGCCGCCTGCCCGGGAGCGACCCCCGGCGGGCGGCCGCGTTTGCTTGGCTCAGTTCCAGAGCTTGTCGATGGCCTGCGTGTCGCGCACGGCGCCCTTGGCCGCCGAGGTCACCATGGCCGCATAGGCCTTGAGCGCGGTGGTCACGCGGCGCTTGCGCGGCTGGGCCGGCTTCCAGCCGAGCTTATCCTGCTCGGCGCGGCGCGCGGCCAGCTCGGCATCGCTCACCAGCACATTGACGGTGCGGTTGGGAATGTCGATCTCGATGATGTCACCTTCACGCACGAGACCGATGGCGCCGCCTTCGGCCGCTTCGGGCGACGCATGGCCGATCGAGAGGCCGGAGGTGCCGCCCGAGAAGCGCCCATCGGTCAAAAGCGCACAGGCTTTGCCGAGGCCCTTCGATTTCAGATAGCTCGTGGGATAGAGCATTTCCTGCATGCCGGGGCCGCCGCGCGGGCCTTCATAGCGGATGACGAGGACGTCGCCTTCCTTGATCTCGTTGGAGAGAATGGCTTTGACGGTGGAATCCTGGCTCTCGAACACGCGGGCGGGGCCGGTGAATTTGAGGATGGATTCGTCGACGCCGGCCGTCTTCACGATACAGCCCTCGATGGCGATATTGCCCTTGAGGACGGCGAGGCCGCCATCCTTGGAGAAGGGGTGCTCGGGCGAGCGAATGGCGCCATTGGTGCGGTCGGTGTCCAGGTCCGCCCAGCGGTTGGACTGGGAAAAGGCCTGGGTGGTGCGCACGCCGCCGGGGGCGGCCATGTAGAAATTGCGTACGGCCTCCGAATTGGTGCGCGAAATATCCCATTTGTCGATGGCGTCGCCCATGGTGGCGGCGTGGACAGTGGGTTCCTTGCGATTGATCAGGCCGGCGCGGTCGAGCTGGCCGAGAATGGCGAAGATGCCGCCGGCGCGGTGCACGTCTTCCATATGCACGTCGTTCTTGGCCGGGGCGACCTTGGACAGCACCGGAACGCGGCGCGACAGGGCGTCGATGTCGTCCATGGTGAAATCGACGCCGCCTTCATGCGCCGCCGCCAGGATGTGCAGCACGGTATTGGTCGAGCCGCCCATGGCGATGTCGAGCGCCATGGCGTTCTCGAAAGCCTGTTTGGTGGCGATGGCGCGCGGCAGCACGCTTTCGTCTTCCTGCTCGTAGTAGCGGCGCGCGAGATCGACGATCAGATGCCCGGCTTCCTGGAACAGGCGCTTGCGGTCGGAGTGGGTGGCCAGCGTCGAGCCATTGCCCGGCAGCGACAGGCCGAGCGCTTCGGTCAGGCAGTTCATCGAATTGGCGGTGAACATGCCCGAGCAGGAACCGCAGGTGGGGCAGGCGTTCTCTTCGACGGCCTGCACTTCCTCGTCGCTATAGCTGTCGTCGGCGGCCATCACCATGGCGTCGACCAGGTCGAGCGCCTGCAGCTTGCCCTTGACGATGGCCTTGCCCGCTTCCATCGGCCCGCCGGAAACAAAGACCACGGGGATGTTGAGGCGCATGGCGGCATTGAGCATGCCGGGGGTGATCTTGTCGCAATTGGAGATGCAGACCATGGCGTCGGCGCAATGGGCGTTGACCATGTATTCGACCGAGTCGGCGATGATGTCGCGACTCGGCAGCGAATAGAGCATGCCGTCATGGCCCATG
>JAHCJW010000216.1 GCA_026126125.1 Devosia sp. | reverse complement strand
CCGGGGAGAGGTCGGGCGCGCGCAGCGCGACCGGGTGAGGGGGTCGCGATGCGCGTCAGGCGTCTGCAGAGCAGCATCGCCGCTGTTGCGCCACCCCCTCACCCGGCGCTCCGCGCCGACCTCTCCCCCGAGGGGCGAGGTGAACGGCAGCGATGCATCCCGCAGGTTTTCATCTCTCGCCGACGGGGGGAAGTGAAAGCTGACCGATCCGAGGACATGCGTGACAGACTGATTCGGGGACACGGGTGACAGGTTTGCCCCTCTGACGGGAGGCGGCGATGCGGCGGCTCTTGCCGCCAATGTCCGCCCGCGGCAGGTTTCGCGGCATGCTTCCCGATGCGTCACACCTTACCCAGCAGTCAGGCCGGCTCCATAGCCTGGGCCAACGTCTCATGGCCTATGCCGGACGCGTCGGCGTCGACCCGGGCGACAGCAGCGACATCGCGCTGCAGAAGCGGCTCGCCGTCCTGCTCTTCGTCGGCACCCTGCCGCTGACCATTCTGTGGAGCATCGTCTACCTGATCGCCGGTGCGCCGCTCACGGCCGCCATCCCGGCGTTCTATTCGATCT
This sequence comes from Devosia sp., assembly GCA_026126125.1. Classification (GTDB taxonomy): domain Bacteria; phylum Pseudomonadota; class Alphaproteobacteria; order Rhizobiales; family Devosiaceae; genus Devosia. Next base: position 4,136 of record JAHCJW010000216.1, on the reverse strand, counting down.
TCACGCCCATCAACACGGCGCTCTTTGCGTGGAGCCGCAACCTCGGCGTCTACCGCTTCAGCCAGCTTCTGGTCGTCCTGGTCCTGCCCTGGCTGGTGATGATGAGCATGGGCGGCTTCAAGCCGTCGAGCGTCGTCATCATCTGGGCGGCACTATGCCCGCTCGGGGCGCTGCTGCTGGAGGAATTGCGCCGCACCCTGCTGTGGATCGTCGGCTTCGTCCTGCTGCTGGTCGCGAGCGCGATCCTGCAGCCGTACCTGACGCCCGTCGATCTGCCCGAGTCGTTCGTGACTTGGTTCTTCATGCTCAATATCGGGTCGGTGATCAGCATCACCTTCCTGCTGCTCTACTATTTCGTCGGCCAGCGCAATTTCTTCCAGGAACGGGCCGAGATGCTGCTGCTCAACATCCTGCCCAGGGAAATTTCTGAGGCGCTCAAGGCCGAGCAGCGCACCATCGCCGCGCAATACGACTCCGCCAGCATCCTGTTCGCCGACGTCGTCGAATTCACCCCGATGGCCGCGACCATGACGCCGATGCGGCTGGTCGACCTGCTCAACGACGTCTTCCAGTGCTTCGACGACCTGGTCGAGACCTACGATCTGGAGAAGATCAAGACCATCGGCGACTGCTACATGGTCGCCGCCGGCGTGCCGCGGCCGCGGACCGACCATGCCCACGCCCTCGTCCAGCTGGCCCTCGACATGCGGGCCGCGGTGGCCAGCCGCACCTTCGGCGGTCGCCGGCTGGCGTTCCGCATCGGCATCAACTCCGGCCCGGTGGTGGCCGGCGTCATCGGCCGCAAGAAATTCATCTACGACCTGTGGGGCGAGGCGGTGAACCTGGCGAGCCGCATGGAATCGCACGGCCAGAGCGGCGCCATCCAGATCACGCGCAACACCTACGAGCTGGTCAAGGACGCGTTCGTCTGCGAAGCCAAGGGCCTCGTCAACGTCAAGGGCGCCAGCCAGATGGATGTCTGGCACGTGCTGGGCAGAAAAGCAGCGCCTCAGCCGTCGCCGCAGCAGGCGGCGTAGGTAGGCTCGACCGGTCAGACTATTGCCGTTTGGCCGGCGTAAGCTGGTCAATTGAACATTAGACTCGGGACACTAGCCCTACCGAGTCTCGGTACTTGCGATATATCAGCAACATTGCACCAACGGCGACTACTCCTAGCGCACCAGCGACAACGTTCTGCCTCCAAACCCAAGCTATGGCCACTAGCAATGTCGAACACAGCAACCAGTATAGGAACAAACCTACGGTCGATCCTGAGAGCCAACTGAATGCGAAACCAAGAAAACCATAGAGGACCACATTTATGCCTACGGCAGTGCCAAAGTAGTAAACGTTAAGAAACTCATCTGGAGCACCCATTTGAATAGTTGAAGAAGGCCAAACCATTACCTCCGCTTGTTGGACGTTCACTAGCCAACTGAGTTTCATACCGGATTCGGGGATTTGCCGTAGCAAGATCCACACGATGCCGGTGAACACCAAAGGAACGAGTATTCCGCCAACGACTGCGAATCTAAGGACAATTCTTAACATTAACGATCTCCGCTATTTCTTACACTCGTGAACAACGGGATCCAGCTCGCAAAGCTGTAAATCCTTTGGTCTCGACTTGTCGGACTATTGCCGTTTTGCAAACCTGACCCTGTTCCACCTCTTCACGCTTCAAATCAATTTCAATCCCCTTCTGGCCCGCGGATCGAAGCTTCTTGGGAAAATTGTGCTTGCATCGCAGATCACATTGGAAAAGGTAACGTCCGTGAGATCGGCTCCCTCAAAACAAGCGCCCGATATATCGGTCTCAGTCCCGATGTTGTCGGCACCCAAGCAGCTATCGACAAAGACACAATTGGAAAAATCCGCCTCTGCCAGATTGGCCCCCTTGAATTGCACCCTCGAGAATCGAGAACCATGGAATTTCGTTCTAAACGCGTAGACGTCATAGAAGAGCGTGTCGTTGAATTCACACTTCCTGAAGATCACATCATTCATAAACCCGCCTTCAAACTCCACGGAGGAAAAAACACACTTTGTAAACTCCGAATCGTCAAAAAATCCGCAATGAAACAGAACGTGTTCATATTTGGCATCGCTAACCGTCGACGCCCTCATTTCGGGTTCATACATAACCGTCTTGGTCACGTTTTTCCGATCACCATGGGCAAGCATTTGTGTGCAGGTATTTGGACAAGCATTCGCCGCGGAACGCGTTGGCTGTCACCTTGCGGGACGATATTTGGTTGCGGTCTCAGATCCAATTCTACCGGCAATATCGACGTCCCGGCAACTTCCCGCATTGCGGCGCGTCGTGCCACTTTCCCGATCCACGGGGTGGCAGCAATTTGTCGGCCTCACAGGTCAAGCTCGCCGAGCAGGCGCGAAATGACGATCTTCTGCACCTCCGAGGTGCCCTCGTAGATCTGGTAGACGCGCACGTCGCGATAGATCTTCTCGACCGGATAGTCGTTGAGGAAGCCGTAGCCGCCGTGGATCTGGATCGCCTTCGAGGCGACCCGCTCGGCCATCTCCGACGCGAACAGCTTGGCCATCGATGCCTCGCGGGCGCACGGCAGGCCGCGGTCCTTGAGCTGCGCGGCATGCAGGTAGAGCTGGCGCGCCGCCTCGATCTGGGTGGCCATGTCGGCCAGCATGAAGGCCACCGCCTGGTGCTCGACGATCGGCTTGCCGAAGGACTGGCGCTCGGCGGCGTAGGCGCGCGCCGCCTTCAGCGCGGCGCGGGCGCCGCCGGTGGCCTGCGCCGCCACGCCGATGCGGACGGACGACAGGTTGGCCAGCGCAATGCCGAGCCCACGGCCCGGTTCGCCCAGCACGTCGCGCGCCGGCACGCGCATCGTGTCGAACACCACCTGGCAGGTGTCATTGGTGCGGTGCCCCAGCTTGCGCTCCTTGCGCAGCACCTTGTAGCCGGGATTGGCGGTCGGCGTGATGAAGGTGGTGATGCCGCGCTTGCCGGCGGCCGGGTCGGTGACGGCGACGATCATCGCCAGGTCGGCAGTCGAGCCCGCCGTGATGAAGGCCTTGTGGCCGTCGAGCACGTAGTCCGCGCCGTCGCGCACGGCGCGGGTGCGGATGGCGGCGGCGTCGGAGCCGGTGTGCGGCTCGGTCAGGTGGATGCAGCCGATCCACTCGCCCGAGGTCAGCCGCGTCAGGTAGTGCTGCTTCTGCCAGTCGGTGCCGTACTCCTGCAGCGCCGCCGCCACCGGCGAATTGTTGGCTGCCATCATGTTGGACAGACCGCCGTCGGCGGCGGAAATCTCCTCGATCGCCAGCACATAGGCGGTGAAGTCGGCGCCGGCGCCGCCCCATGCCGGGTCGATGGTGACGCCCATCAGGCCGGCGGCGCCCATCTTCTGCAGGACGGCGCGCGGGGCGCCCTCGGCGCGGTCCCACTCGGCGGCGAAGGGCGCGATCTCGCGCGCCGCAAACGCGCGCGCGGTGTCGCGGATCTGGCGCTGTTCCTCGCTGAGCTGCATGTCACCACTGGCCGCTGGTCGATCGAGGCGACAGCGTATCGCATTCAGTGGGACTTGCCTTCCCCTGAAATGGGATGACGCGCGATCCCCATCGCGCCATTCGATGATCGCCGCGCCGTCGTCGCGCTGACGTAGGTGGCAAGTTGGCGTAGTTGCTCGGCTTGCCGTCTATCCGAACCTAGGCCGGCGTCATCAATTACTCTGTTTCTCCGACCCGCTCTTGGCTTTCTCGAAGGTGAAGCACGTTCGTCCCGCGCCGTGGGTCCACCCACCACTCGGCGGCGGAATGACCGTGGCTGGATGCTGGTTGTCTCCCATCCTCGTGGGCTGAGCAAATACGGCGCAGAGCGCGTAAGTCGCGTCTGTCAACACTTGATACTCATAGGGCTCGCCACTCTCGCGATCGATGGGCAGGCGAGTTTCGCGATCGAGCTTGAGCCCATGCCATCGACGTTGCAACTCGTCGCCAAGATCGGACAAGCTTCCCGGCAATTTCCCGGTGCGGTGCGTGAACGAATTGATCGCTGTCCGGACGGCAACGAGGTCGCTGACGCGATCCTCGTCAAGGCGAAACTGTCGTTCTTTCCAAGGCGCTTCGATCCCTTCGGGCCCGCATCGCCGCGCTCG
>JAHCJW010000215.1 GCA_026126125.1 Devosia sp. | reverse complement strand
GTTCCAGGGCCAGCTTGGTCAGTTGCGGGCGCAGCTCGTCCCAATTGAGTTCGGGTTCGGCTTTTTCGGTCATTGTCTTCGGGTCCGGGGTCGATGCGCCCAATGTGATGGCATCGGGCGCCTGTTGCAAGGCGTTAGAGCGGAAAGTGTATCGGTGTGAATGAACACCAATTTAGCCCGCAAGAATGGTCGGATTGGGGCTGGTCCGGCGGCCCCCCAAAGCCTGTCTCCCGAAAGTGGGAACTGGTTTCGGGAAAAAGACAGGCTGAAAAACAAAGGGCTAAAGCGCAGGGCGCGAATTTAGTCCCGTCCGGCAATCGCCCGCGCGAATTCATTGGCCGAGAACGGCTCGAGATCGTCCACCCCTTCGCCCACGCCGATGAAATGCACCGGCAGGCCGAATTTCCTGGCGATGGCGACCAGAATGCCGCCGCGTGCCGTACCATCCAGCTTGGTCATCACAAGGCCGGTCACCCCGGCGCGCTGGCCGAAGATTTCCACCTGTTTGAGGGCATTTTGTCCGGTGGTGGCATCGAGCGTCAGCAGCGTCGCATGCGGGGCGCTCGGATCGACCTTCTTGATGACGCGGATGATCTTTTCCAGCTCGTCCATCAATTCGTCGCGATTTTGCAGGCGCCCCGCCGTGTCGATGATGAGCACGTCGCGGCCTTCCGCCTTGGCCTGGGTCACCGCGTCAAAGGCAAGGCCCGAGGCATCGGCCCCGGCCGGCCTGGCGATCACCGGCGCGCCGGTGCGCTGGCCCCACACCTGCAATTGCTCGATGGCGGCGGCGCGGAACGTGTCGCCGGCCGCCAGCATCACCGATTTGCCCTCGGCGCGCAGTTTTTGCGTCAGCTTGCCGATGGTGGTGGTCTTGCCCGAGCCATTGACCCCGATCATCAGGATGACGAAGGGCTTTTGAGTTGCATCGATGCTGAGGGGGCGGGCGACCGGCCCCAGCACCTTTTCGACCTCCTGGGCGAGCACGGTGCGCACATCCTCGTCCGACACGTCCTTGTCGAAGCGGTCGCGGCGCAGCGTCTCGGTGATGGCGGTGGCGGTTTCAAGCCCGAGATCGGCCTGGATCAGCACGTCCTCAAGCTCATCGAGCGTCGCCGCGTCGAGCTTTTTCTTGGTGAAGACCGAGGTGATCGAGGAAGCGAGATTGTCCGAAGAGCGCCGCAAGCCCGAGGTCAGCCGCGAGAACCAGCTCTGCCGTTCGGCGGGCGGCGCCACGGGGGCCGGCGGGGTGACGAACTGATCCTCCACCGCCTCGATATAGTCGGGCGTCGTCTCCGGCGGGCCGGGCGGCGGCGGATGGTCGGGCGCCGGGGCCGGCTCCGGCTTGGGCTCGGGGACGGGCGGGGCCGTCTCCGGCTGCGGGGCGGCCGGCTCGGGCGGCGTCTCTGGCGGGGCGGGCGAGGGCGCCGGCTGGTTGCCGCCGAACAGGCGTTGGAAAAAGCCGGGTTTTTTCTCGGTCATTGTCTGCCCTTAACTTCCTGCCGCGATCAAGCCGCGGCCCGTATCGTCTCGCCGGTGAGCCCCTCGGCCCGGCGTCCGGTGATTGCCATCGTCACCAGCTGGCCCGCTTCCAGATCGGGAACATGCACGGGCACGAATTGTTCGGTCCGCCCCAATCCGTTGCGCTCGACGAGAACGGATTCGACCGCGCCGATGCGGCTGTCGCACAGGGCCGAAAACTGCCTCTCGCCCGCCTCGCGCAGCTGCGCCGCGCGCTGCCGGGCAATGGCCTTGCCAACCTGCGGCATGCGCGCGGCGGGGGTGCCGGGGCGCGGCGAATAGGGAAAGGCGTGAATATAGGTAAGCTTCGCTTCGGCGATGAAGGATAGCGAATTGTCGAACATCGCCTCGGTTTCGGTGGGAAAACCGGCGATGATATCGGCGCCGAACACCATGTTCGGCCTCAGCCGGCGCAGCTTGGCGATCACGCCCAGCGCATCCTCGCGCGAATGGCGGCGCTTCATGCGCTTGAGGATCATGTCGTCGCCCGATTGCAGCGACAGATGCAGATGCGGCATCAGCCGGGGATCGCTCACCGCTTCGTAAAGCGCCGGATCGGCCTCGATGCTGTCGATGGAGGAAATGCGCAGGCGCGGCAGGTCCGGCACATGGCGAAGGATCGCCTGGATCAGCGTGCCCAGCGTCGGGCTGCCCGGCAGATCGGGGCCATAAGAGGTGATGTCCACCCCCGTCAGCACCACTTCGGCATAACCATTGCCGACCAGTTTTCGGATCTGCTCGACCACCAGCCCCATCGGCACCGAGCGCGATGGCCCGCGTCCATAGGGGATGATGCAGAAGGTGCAGCGATGATCGCACCCGTTCTGCACCTGCACGAAGGCGCGCGTATGCCCGTCCATGCCCTCGATCAGGTGCCCGGCGGTTTCGCGCACATTGGCGATGTCGTTGACCTGCACCTTGTCGTTGAGGGTAAGGCCGAAGACCATCGGCGCATAGCTCTCGGCCCTGAGCTTGTCCTGATTGCCGATGACGAGGTCCACCTCCGCCATGTCGCCGAAACTGCGTGCCTCGGTCTGGGCGGCGCAGCCGGTGACGATGATGCGGGCCTCGGGGTGGTCGCGCCTGGCCTTGCGCACGGCCTGCCTGGCCTGCTTCACCGCCTCCGCCGTGACCGCGCAGCTATTGATGATGACGGCGTTGTCGAGCCCGGCCTTTTCGGCTTCCTTGCGCATCACCTCGCCCTCATAGGCGTTGAGGCGGCAGCCGAAGGTGATGGTTTGAATGGCCATCAGGCGGCCTCGCTGCGCGTCCAGGCACCCGTCATGGGGTCGAAATCGCCGCGCCATTCGAATTCGGCCGGGCCGGTCAGCGTCACGTGATCATTGTCGAGCCATTCGACGACGAGATCACCGCCGGGCAGGGTGACACTCGCCTTGCGGGCGGTGCGGCGGGTGCGCGCGCCATTGACCAGCGCCGCGCAGGCGGCGGTGCCGCAGGCCTCGGTCAGGCCCGCGCCGCGCTCCCAGACGCGCAGCACGATCCGGTCGGGCGCCAGCACCTGGGCAATGCCGATATTGGCGCGCTCGGGAAAGATGGGGTGGTTTTCCAGCAGCGGCCCGAAGCGGTCGAGCGCATAGGACCACACATCCTCCTTCACCCAGAAAGTGGCGTGCGGATTGCCGATCGACATGACGGAGGGAGAGTGCAGCACCGGCGCATCGATCGGCCCGATCTGCAATTCGATCTGGCGCGTATCGGCGAATTCCTCGGCCAGCGGAATGTCGTACCAGGCAAATTTCGGCGTGCCCATATCGACGGTGATGCGCCCATCCTCGGCTTCTTCGCCAAACAGCAGCCCGGCCACCGTCTCGAAGGTGAAGCGTTGCCGCCCCTGCTCGGCCGAGAGCGCCTGCACCACGCAGCGCATGCCATTGCCGCAGGCCTGCGCCCGCGATCCGTCGGAATTGATAATCTCGATATAATTGACCGTCCCCGGCATGCGCGGGTCGTGAATGGCCATGATCTGGTCGAACTTGGTCTCGGCGCGCGCATTGATGGCAATGGCGGCTTGCGCCGCAATACGGTCCTTGCGGCCGCGCATATCGGCGACGATGATCTGGTTGCCCAGCCCGTTCATCTTGAGAAAGGGTGCGTTGCTCACGCGCGGTTCGCCTGTTTTCGAGTTTCCCGCCCTATATGGCGGATCGGGCGGAAAAATGCCAGTGGCGGGATTTTGCCCGCCCGGCCGCCTGGCGCGCCTGTCCGGCCACGAGAACGGGCGGGCAAAATCCCGCTCTTTTATTGACTCCTCGGCAAAACTGCCCTAAACGCGAGCCCGTTCATCAGGCTTTTGCTCCTGACCCGCCGACCGGGACCCCCCTAAAAAGGGTTTTATGATCCCGGAGGCCAACATCCGCCAGCGCGTTGCGCCCGCGGGTGGGTTTGGCGTTTGCCTTTTCGGACCCTATCTCTTGCGGGATCGGCCCGTGAGCGAAAAAGGAATGACGATGTTCGAGAGCCTCTCAGACCGGCTTGGCAAGATTTTCGATGGTCTTCGCGGACGCGGCGCGCTCAATGCGGCCGATGTCGACGCGGCCATGCGCGAGATCCGCCGGGCGCTGATCGAGGCCGATGTCAGCCTCGAAGTCGTGCGTGCCTTTGTCGAGCAGGTCCGCGAGCGCGCCGTGGGCGCCGAGGTCACCCGCTCGGTGACCCCCGGCCAGCAGGTCGTCAAGATCGTCAATGACGAACTGGTTGCGGTGCTGGGCGCCGACGCCGTTCCCATCGATCTCAATGCGCCGGCGCCGGTCACCCTGCTCATGGTCGGCCTTCAGGGTTCGGGCAAGACGACGACCACGGCAAAAATTGCCAAACGTCTCAAGGACAAGCAGCGCAAGAAAGTGCTGCTCGCCTCGCTCGATACGCGCCGTCCTGCCGCCATGGAGCAGTTGCGCGTTCTGGGCGAACAGGTCGGCGTCGACACGCTGCCCATCATTGCCACCGAGACCCCGGTCGAGATCGCCCGCCGCGCCGAGCGCGAGGGGCGCCTGGGCGGCTATGATGTGCTCATTCTCGACACGGCCGGCCGCACCCATATCGACGACGAGCTGATGGCGGAAACCGTCGCCATCAAGCAGATCGCCCAGCCCCACGAAATCCTCCTCGTCGTCGATGCGCTGACCGGCCAGGACGCCATCAACGTCGCCCGCTCCTTCGAGAACCGGCTCGATCTGACCGGCATCGTCTTGACC
>JAHCJW010000214.1 GCA_026126125.1 Devosia sp. | reverse complement strand
GGAGCTGGGCGGAACAGCCGTGCCGACCTACAAGGCCGGCGACTTTGCCGCCATGGTACGCGAGCACAAGCCCGACACCATCATCGTCACCTCCATCGACCGCACTCACCACCACTACATCATCGCCGCCCTCGAGGCCGGTTGCGACGTCATCACCGAAAAACCGATGACCACCGATGCGGAAAAATGCCAGGCGATCCTCGACGCCGTCGAGCGCACCGGCCGCAATGTCCGCGTTACCTTCAACTATCGCTATGCCCCGCACAATTCGGCCCTGCGCGAGCTGATCGCTGAGGGCGCCATCGGCACCGTGACCTCGGTGCATTTCGAGTGGCTGCTCGATACGCGGCACGGCGCCGACTATTTCCGCCGCTGGCATCGCGACAAGCGCAATAGCGGCGGGCTGATGGTGCACAAATCGACCCATCATTTCGATCTGGTCAATTTCTGGCTCGGCTCCCAGCCGGACACGGTCTTTGCCATGGGCGACCTCAAATTCTATGGCCGCGCCAATGCCGAGGAACGGGGCGTCTTCACCCCCTATACGCGCACGACGGGGGTCGAGGCCGCCCGGAGCGATCCTTTCGCCATCAGCCTCACCGACAATCCGGTGCAAAAGGGTCTGTATTGGGATGCCGAAACGGAAGACGGCTACCAGCGCGACCAGAACGTTTTCGGCGACGGCATCTCGATCGAGGACACCATGTCGGTGATGGTGCGCTATCGCAACAAGGCGGTGATGACCTATTCTCTCTATGCCTATGCCCCCTGGGAAGGGTTCAACGTCGCCATCAACGGCACTGGCGGGCGGCTCGAGCTGACCGTGCACGAGAACTCCTACATCAATGCCGGTGCCGGCTCGGAAACCGAAGGGTCGGCCAAGGGGGTCAAGCTCTATCACTTCCCCCTGCATGGCGAACCGCGTGTCGTGCCGGTCCAGCATGGCGAGGGCGGCCATGGCGGCGGCGACAAGATCATGCTCGAGGAAATCTTCGGCAGCGCCACCCCGCGCCCCGCTTATGGCGCCAATCACCGCGATGGCGCCCTCTCGATCCTGACCGGCATTGCCGCCAACCGCTCATTCAACACCGGGCTTCCGGTCGATGTGAAAGGGCTGGTGCGCCTCTGATGTCCCAAAACACCCGGTGCGGCAACGCGCCGGGCCTTCGCTCAGCGGGCCTGATTGATCGCCGCCCGCCGGCCGGAGCGCTCGCGGCTGTGAATTGAGCCTGTGCTTTCCCGAATCGCAGTCGGAATGTGCTAACAACGGCTTCGACAGTGGGCCGCGCGTAAATTGTCCCCAAACTCGGGGCGCGCGGCAGGAGTTGTGATGCAGGTTGCGATCGATATGGGGGAAACCCGGGGAGCTGGGGCTGCCCGGATGGATCTGGAAGAATTGCTGGCCACGCGCCTTCTCGTTCAGGGCAATTCGGGCTCCGGCAAGTCGCATCTCCTGCGCCGCCTGCTCGAACAGTCCGCGCCCTGGGTGCAGCAATGCGTCATCGACCCGGAAGGCGATTTCGTCACCCTGGCCGACAAGTTTGGCCATCTGGTCGTCGATGCCACCCGCACCGAGGCCGAGCTGACCCGCATCGCCACCCGCGTGCGCCAGCATCGCGTCTCGGTGGTGCTCAATCTCGAAGGCCTGGATGCCGAGCAGCAGATGCGTGCGGCGGCGGCCTTTCTGGGCGGCATGTTCGATGCCGATCGCGATTTCTGGTATCCGGTGCTGGTCGTGGTCGACGAGGCACAACTCTTCGCCCCTGCCGCCGCCGGCGAAGTCTCGGACGAAGCGCGAAAAGTCTCGCTTGGCGCCATGACCAATCTGATGTGCCGAGGGCGCAAACGGGGCCTTGCCGGCGTCATCGCCACGCAGCGTCTCGCCAAACTGGCCAAGAACGTCGCGGCGGAAGCCTCGAACTTCCTCATGGGCCGCACCTTCCTCGATATCGACATGGCGCGCGCCGCCGATCTTCTGGGCATGGACCGGCGCCAGGCCGAACAGTTTCGCGATCTGGCGCGCGGCCATTTCGTGGCGCTGGGCCCGGCCATTTCGCGCCGGCCCCTTCCTATTGTCATCGGTGCGGTGGAAACCTCGGCCCGCTCGACCAGCCCCAAGCTGACGCCCTTGCCCGAAGCGCCGGTTGATGCCGCCGACCTGATTTTCAGCGTCGACCCGGAAGAACTGGCCCGGCCGGTCGTGCGGCGTCCGCCGCCGCCGCCACCCCCCTCGACCAATGAACTTCTGGCCCAGGTGGCGCGGGCCCGTGCCGAACGCGAGCCCGACGCGCCGACGACGCTGTTCCCCGAGATCGATGAAGCCGAACGCGAAGCGATGATCAAGGCGGTGATGGCCGAATTGATGGGCGACCCCGACGCCGGCTTCCGTACCACCGCCGTGCTCTATCAGGATTTCCTGGTGCGCTGCCGCATCCGCCGCATTCCCGGAGAGCCGCCCGCCCTGCCGGCCTTCAAGCGGCTGCTCGCCATCGCCCGCGTGGCGCCCGACGAAGAAGTCGCCGCCTCCGATGGCTGGCAGCAGGCGCTGTCGCTGTCGGAGACGCTGTCCGACGATGTGCAGGGTGTGTTCCTCGTCGTGGCGCAAGCGGCGCTGACCGGGCAGGCCTGCCCCTCCGACGCGACCATTGCCCGGCTTTACGGCACCCATTCGGCCAGCCGGGCCCGGCGCCTGCTGACCTGGTTCGAGGAACGCGGCCTGATCGTCATCCGCACCGATTTCCGCGGGGCGCGCATCGCCGCCTTCCCCGATCTTGGCGTGGAAACGGCACCGGGCGATCCCAATGGACCGGATGCCCTGACCGATGAGCGCGGCGCCGCGGAATAGCCCCGAAGCGACAGCGCAACAGGCTTCATCATCCTCGCTGCATGCGACCGCCAGCGCCGCTCACGGCTTGCTGGCGGCACGCAATTTCAGCGCCTTCTGGGCACGATAGCTGAACAGGACCAGCGCCAGCACGGTGACGACGAAGGGGATGGTCTGGATGATCTCGCCCGGAATCCAGCTGAAGAGATTGGGCATGACGATGGCGAGGGCCTCGAAGACGCCGAACAATAGCGCCGCAAGCATCGCCCCGACCGGATGGCGCGCGCCGAGCAGAACCGCCCCGAGCGCGATGAAGCCGCGTCCTGCCGTCATGTCGCGGGTGAAGCCGATATAGTTGAACATCGCCAGTTGCGCGCCGCCAATACCGGCCAACGCTCCCGAGGCGACGAGGCTCCAGGCGCGCACCTTGCCCACCGCAATGCCGGCCGCTTCCGGCGCGGCCGGATATTCGCCGACGCCGCGCAACCACAGGCCATAGGGCGTGCGGAACAGGAAGAACCAGACGGCGAAGACCATGAACAGCGCCAACCAAGACAGCACCGAATGGCCGGAAAGCAGACTACGCAGTGTCGGACCGATGACGGGAATAGCCTCGAGGAAGGACAGGTTGACGCTCGGCACGGCCTTGGACTGGAGATTGATCGAGGTGCCTTTGTCGCCGCCCGTGGCCTGAGCCAGGGCGAAGATGGTGCCGCCCGTGGCCAGGATATTGACCGCGAAGCCGACAAGGATGATGTCGGCCTTGAGCCGGAGGTGAAAGAACGCCATCAGCGCACCCAGCAGGCCGCCGGCGGCAACGCCGGAGAGCACGGCGACATACCACGGCGCATAGACCGAAACGATCACCGCCGTCAGCGCCGCAATCAGCATCATGCCTTCGAGCGCCACGTTGAGCGCGCCGGAAAGATCGGAAATGAGCCCGCCCAGGGTGGCGAACAACAGCGGTGTCGTGGTGCGGACCACGGTGACGAAGAAGGTGGCGGAAAACACCGTCATCAACAGCTCGATCATTTCGCCGCCTCCGCGCCGCCCTGGCCTCTGAACAGCCGTCCGATGGCCTTGCGACCCGGCAGGGTGAACGAGGAAGCCACGAGCAGGATGATGATGGCCTGCACCACCGAGATCATCTCGGTCGGCACATCGGTGCGAATACCCATCAATTGCGCCCCCTGCCGCAGATAGCCATAGGCCAGCGCCACGAAGGGCACCGCCAGCGGCCGGCTGCGGGCCACGATGGCGATGAGAATGCCTTCAAAGGCGAGGTTGCCGTCGAAATTCTGCGCCAGGCTGCCAAAGGCACGGCCCTGGACGAAAACGGCGCCCAACAGCCCGCCGAAAGCGCCGGCCACCGTCATCGCCGAAACCATGATGACGCTGGCGCGAATGCCGGCATATTCGGCGAATTTGGGATTATGCCCGACCAGCCGGAGTTTCAGCCCCCAATTGGTCCGGTAGAGCAGAAACCAGACGAGGAAGGTGGCGACGAGCGCGATGACGATGCCCAGATCGAAGCGCGTGCCCGGAATGATCGCCGGCAGGATCGCCGTTTCGGCAAATTTCGCCGTCGACAGCTGGCCGCTGCCGGCCGGAGCCAGATGGGCGCGAATGAGATAGTTGACTACCAGAATGGCGATATAGTTGAGCATCAGCGACGAGACGATCTCGCTGGCGCCGAACCTTGCCTTGGCATAGCCGGGAATGAAGCCATAGACCGCGCCGGCTGCCATGGCGGCGAGCATGGCCAGCGGAATGGCGAGAGGCGTCGCCCCGATCGGAGACATGGCGACAAGGGCCGCGCAAAGACCGCCCATATAGACCTGGCCCTGCACGCCCATGGAAAACTGCTTGGCCTGGAAGACGAGGCTGAAGGCGAGACCGGTAAGCGTCAGCTTGGCCACATCATCGACCCACAGCCCCAGCGTCCGGTTGGACGACAGCGGCGCGCTAAGCAGGGTGCGGAAGGCCGTTGCCGGGTCGGCCGACGTGAGAACGATAATGAGAAGCGCAACGCCCA
>JAHCJW010000213.1 GCA_026126125.1 Devosia sp. | reverse complement strand
GATTTCTGGGCGGAGCCGGCCTACGCCGCGCTCCTCCTCGACATGCAGAAGCGCGTCCACGATTACGTCGTGGCCGATCGCGGTACCGCCCAGGAAGCCCTCGACCTTCTGGTCCGGGACTGGCAGATGACCTTCGAGGACGAAGGCAAGATCTGACCGGGGAACGCCGTTTCTCGACGTGGTAACCTTCCTCCCGCGCGGATGTTCGTTCGCGCGGGAGTGCGGACCCCGACCCACAACAATTGCGATAACCGAGCGGCCTGCGGCGTCATGACCGAAGTGCGCACCGACCCGACCATCGCCGAACGCGTTGCAGCCTCGACCCCCGAGCCTCTCGCGCGCCGCGTTCGCGGTCTCTCCGATCGGGCGATCGCGTGGGCCTTCATCGGTCCGACCGTCGGCCTCCTGCTGGCGATCAACATCTTCCCGCTGTTGTGGACGGTCTACCTGTCGTTCACCAACTACCGCGCCAATCGTCCGAACGAGGAAATCCTCTGGATCGGCACGCGCAACTACGAGCGTGTCCTCACCGATCCCGACATCTGGGCCGCCATGCAGGCCACTGCCCACTTCGTCGTCTGGACGATCGTGCTGCAGACCGTGCTCGGCTTCGGGCTCGCCTGGCTGATCGACCGCAAGTTCCGCGGCTCCGCCTTCTGGACGACCATCATCCTGATCCCGATGATGCTGTCGTCGGCGGTTGTCGGCAATTTCTGGAAGTTTCTCTACCAGCCGCAGATCGGCCTGTTCAACTACGTCGTCTCGTTCTTCACCGGCATCGACCCCTCCTCGTTCGACATGATCGGCTCGGTGACGCTGGCGCCCTGGGCGATCGTCATCGTCGACACGTGGATGTGGACGCCGTACGTGATGCTGATCTGCCTTGCGGGCCTGAGGTCGATCCCCGACTACATCTACGAAGCCGCCGAGGTCGACCGCGCCTCTCCGTGGCGGCAGTTCTGGTCGATCACGCTGCCGATGGCGTTGCCGTTCATCATGCTGGCGGTGCTCTTCCGCGGCATCGAGAACTTCAAGATGTTCGACCTCGTCGTACAGCTGACGGGCGGCGGCCCGGGCTCGATCACCGAGCTCACCTCGATCAACCTCAAGCGCGAGGCCTTCGAGAAGTGGCGCACCGGCTACTCCTCCGCGCTCGCCGTCATTCTCTTCGTCGCCGTGTTCGGCCTCGCCAACATCTACGTCAAGGCACTCAACCGGGTGAAGCAGAGATGAGCGCCACCGGTCTCGCCACCGCCCATTCGGTCGTCGCCCCGAGCTCGCGTTCGCGCAAGATCGCGGCGACGCTGGTCATCCTCTATGCGGTCATCTCGATGGTGCCGCTCGCCTGGATCTTCATGACCAGCTTCAAGACGCCGCCGGATTCGATCAGCTACCCGCCGAAGATCGTGTTCCAGCCGTCGCTCGAGGGCTACTGCAACCTGTTCACAACCCGCTCGCGGCAGACGCCTGAATATATCGCCAGCCTGCCACCGCCTGCGGGCGTCTGCGATGAGGTCGTGCGCCAGCGCAACATGGTCATCGCCGGGCCGTCGAACTATGTGCCGCGTTTCCTGAATTCGCTGATCATCGCCTTCGGCTCGACGTTCTGCGCCGTCGCGCTCGGCACGCTTGCCGCCTACGCGTTCTCGCGCTTCAAGGTGCCGCTCGCCGACGATCTCATGTTCTTCATCCTGTCGACGCGCTTCATGCCGCCGATCGCCGTCGCAATTCCCATCTATCTCATGTACCGCGAGCTCGGCCTGTCCGATACCAAGCTCGGCATGATCGTGCTCTACACGGCGGTCAACGTGTCGCTGGCGGTCTGGCTGCTCAAGGGTTTCATCGACGAGATTCCGCGCGAGTACGAGGAAGCCGCGATGATCGACGGCTACACGCGCCTGCAGGCGTTCTGGAAGGTGGTGCTGCCGCAGGCGACCACCGGCATCGCCGCCACGGCCATCTTCTGCCTGATCTTCGCCTGGAACGAATACGCCTTCGCCCTCATGCTCACCTCCGACACCGCCCGCACCGCCCCGCCCAGCATCGCCACCATGCTCGGTCGCGGCGGCATCGAGTGGTCGGCCATTGCTGCCGGCAGCCTGGGCTTCCTCATCCCGGTCGTGATCGTCGCCTTCGCCCTGCGAAACTATCTCCTCCGCGGCGTCACCTTCGGCGCCATTCGGCAGTGAATCAGGTGCGTCGCACTTTGCAAGTGCGACGCACCTACGGACATACCCCATGGCCACGATTGAACTCAAGCAAGTCGCCAAGAAGTTCGGCAACAACTGGGCCGTCAAGCCGATGGATTTGACCATCGCCGATGGCGAATTCGTCTGCTTGCTCGGCCCCTCTGGCTGCGGCAAAACGACCACCCTGCGTATGATCTCCGGTCTGGAGGCCGTGACCGAGGGCGCTATCCTGCTCGACCGCCGCGATGTCACCTGGCGGCACCCCTCCGACCGCGATATCGCCTTCGTCTTCCAGTTCTACGCCCTCTACCCCCATATGTCGGTGCGCGAAAACATCGCCTTCCCGCTCCAGGCCGAGGGTGAGAAGAAGGAAAATATCGACAAGCGCGTGGCTGAAGTGGTCGACCTGCTACGCATCGGCCATCTGCTCAAGGCCCGGCCCAGCAAGCTCAGCGGCGGCGATCAGCAGCGCGTAGCCCTGGCCCGCGCCCTTGTCCGCCGCCCTGCCGCCTTCCTCATGGACGAGCCATTGGGCGCGCTCGACGCCGAGTTGCGCGAGACGATGCGGGCCGAGATCAAGCAGCTTCACCTCGCCCAACACGCCACCACCGTCTATGTCACCCACGACCAGGTGGAGGCCATGGCTATGAGCGACCGCATCGTGGTCATGTCGGCGGCGGAGGTGCAGCAGATCGGCTCACCCGCCCAGGTCTATTACGACCCGGCCAACCTCTTCGTCGCCCGCTTCATCGGCAGCCCCGGCATGAACCTGCTGAAGGGGCGCATCGACGGCGAGCGAGTGCAGGTCTCCGGCGCCGGCAACACCGTCCCCATCCCCGCCTCCTATCGCTCAGCCCTGGCCACGACCGGCGGCGATGTCGTCGCCGGCTTCCGGCCCGAGGCCGCCGCCATCAGCGGCAACGGCGGTTCGATGGGAGGTGAGATCTATGCCGTCGATATGCACGGCTCGTACAAGTTGCTGCACGTCAGCGTGGGCGAGGGCGAAGGGGCGAGCATCGTCCACATCCGCAGCGACCGCATGGCCCCGTACACCATCGGCAGCCCCGTTCGGTTCGACATCGACCCCGACATGGTGCGCTTCTTCGACCCGAAGAGTGAGCGGGCATTGGGCAGGGGGATTGCTTCGCCTGCGGCTCGCAATGACAGCAAGCGGGAGGTGGGCCAATGAGCAGCGTCGAACTCCAACACATCAGCAAACGCTTCCCCACCGTCGCCGCCCTGAGCGATGTCTCATTCACCGTGCGCGACCATGAGTTCTTCGTCCTCCTCGGCCCCACCGGCGCCGGCAAGACGACCACCCTGCGCATCATCGCTGCCCTGCTCAAACAGGACGAAGGCTCGGTGCTGTTCGATGGCGAAGCCGTGGATGGCCTCACCCCGGCCGACCGCGACGTGGCCTTCGTCTTCCAGCAGTACTCGCTGTACCCCACGATGACGGTGTACGACAACCTGGCCTTCCCCCTGCGCTCGCCCATGCGCAAAACGCCGGAGCCGGAGATCAAGGAGCGGGTGCAGCACGCGGCCGAGATCCTGCGCATCACCCACCTGCTCGACCGCAAAACCGCCCGGCTTTCGGGCGGCGAGATGCAGCGCGTCTCCATCGGCCGGGCCATCGTCCGCCAGCCGCGCATCTTCCTCATGGACGAACCGCTCTCGAACCTGGACGCCAAGCTGCGCGAGTCGTTGCGGGTCGAACTCCAGCACATGCAGAAAACCCAGGGCAACACGACCTTGTTCGTCACCCACGACCAGATCGAAGCCCTGACCATGGCCGACCGCATCGCCGTCCTCGACCACGGCCGGATCATCCAGATCGGCGCCCCGGCCGACATCTATGACCGGCCTGCCACCACTTTCGTCGCCACCCTGGTCGGGACCCCGCGCATCAACCTCTTCACGGCCGCCCGCGAGAACGGGACGTACTTCGTCGCCAACAGCGACCTGCACCTGCCCATGCCCGGCGACCGCGCCATGCCACAACAGGTGCAGGTGGGCCTTCGCCCGGAGGACGTCAAGATCACGCCCGGCGGACGCTTCACTGGCGTCGTCGCCCTCACCGAGCCGCTCGGCGTCGAGACCATCCTCCACATCCGCTCCGGCCAGCAGACCCTGCTCAGCATCCTCCCTGGCATCACCCCCCTCCGCCGCGACGACCCCGTTCGTTTCGACATCCTCCACGAACGACTGCATTTCTTCGATGTGGATGGAAAGAGGGTTTAGAGATGAGAGATTGGAGATTGGGGATTGCGCAATCTCAAATCTCTAATCTCCAATCTCTCATCTGGAACATTTTCAAAGGAGATCAATTCATTATGCGCTTTGGCGTCAATACCTGGGTCTGGACATCGCCGCTGACCACGGCAGAATTGGAAACGCTGGCCCCCCATGTGGCCCAGATGGGCTTCGATTGGGTCGAGGTCCCGCTGGAAAGCCTGGATGACCTCGACCATAGGCGCGGAGCCGAAATCATCAAGGCGCACGGCCTGGGTGTGAGCTGCTGCGCCGCCATGGGCCCCGACCGCGACCTCATCCACCCCGACCCGGCCATCCGCGACAGCGGCATGGCCTATATCCGCGGGGCGATCGCAGCCACGGCTACGCTAGGGGCCACGAACCTGGTTGGACCGATCTACGCCACCGTAGGCCGCACCTGGCAGCA
>JAHCJW010000212.1 GCA_026126125.1 Devosia sp. | reverse complement strand
TGGGGCTCGCTCGCCAACTTTGCGCTTTACGAGTTCCAGACCACCATGTTTCAGCCGGTCGGCGGCATGGGTCGCATCGGCGAAGCTTTCGCAAAGGAGGTCGGCGACCTCATCACCTTCAATGCAAAGGTCACCAAGATCGCCCAGAATGAGAGCGGCGTGACCGTGACCTACGAGGATGCCAAGCACCCGGGCACGATGAAGGAAGAAGCCGCCGACTGGTGCGTTTGTACCATTCCGCTCACCATCCTCAGCCAGATCGACATTCAGGTTGGCGGCCCGATGCAGGCTGCCATTGCCGCCGTTCCCTATGTGTCGGCGGTCAAGGTCGGCCTGCAGATGAAACGGCGCTTCTGGGAGGAGGACGAAAAAATCTTCGGAGGCATCTCCTACACCGATCAGCCGATCTCTCAAATCTCATATCCGAGTACCGACTACAACTCGAAGGGCAAAGGCGTCCTCCTCGGCTGCTATACGTGGAACGGGCCGACTTCTTATGAGTTCACCGCCATGTCGCCTGAGGAACGCGTGGCGAGAGTCGTGGAACAGGGCGCGCTCATCCACCCGCAATACAAGGACGAGTTCGAAAACGGCATCGCTGTTGCTTGGCACCGTTCGCCCTTCACGCTGGGTTGCTCCGGCGACTGGACCGAAGAAGCGCGCAAGGAGCACTACAACAATCTGTGCCAGATCGACGGCCGTATCGTGCTCGCTGGCGAGCATGCGTCCTACATCCCCGCCTGGCAGGAGGGCGCGATTCTGTCTTCCCTCGATGCGATCACGCGCCTGCATCAGCGCGTCCTGCAGGGGTGACCGCCATGCTCCGAACCAACCTCAATTCAGCAGGGCCCAAGACCATGAAACACCAGATCGTCGGTGGCCTCGCCGCCTTGCCAATTCTGGCCATGCTCGGCACGTCCGCAGCATTCGCCGACTCGGCCGGCGTCAATTTCAGCGAGGGCCGTACCTTCTCCGAACAATCGGGCGAGGAACTCTACACCCATGTCTGTGCGGCCTGTCACATGGGCAACGGCCAAGGCGCGATCGGCGCCGGACACTACCCGGCGCTCGCCAACAACGAGAATCTCCTGTCTGCGGGCTATCCGACCTACATTGTCCTTCACGGCCAGAAGGGAATGCCGCCATTTGGCGACATGATGAGCGATGATCAGGTAGCAGCGGTTGTGAACTATGTGCGTACCCATTTCGGCAACGATTATCAGGATGCGGCGACCGCGCAGGATGTGAAAGACTCGCGCTGAACACCCGCCATGGTGAAGGCGTGCCGGCGGGAGCACGTACAGCCGGGCCTTACTGCGATCCGTTGGTACCGGGCCGCCGAGCCGAACTCGACCGCCAGGAATTCTCGAGCCATCCCGGCACGCAGTGGCTCGGTGGCGCCGTCGCCGCGCCAACGGATTTGCGCCGCCGGCATATGAATGCGGGTTGTATGCGCGCAGCCAAATGCCACTCGGTTATCGATTTGATGGCCAGAAGCGATTTTCTTTCCAATCGTCCTGAATCCAATCTTCCGGACATCCGGGCGTGCCGCCTGACAAAGGCTGCACTCTCCATCGCTCTGCCGCTTGCCGCCGTTTTGGCCGTTCCGGCCTTCGCTCAGGACACCGCGTCTCCGGATGGCGAAGGCAAGCTCATCATGATCACCATTGAGAACGTTCTGACTGGCCAGCCGTTCTCGCCGACGGTCGTCGAAAGCCACACCGCGGATGCCCCAGCGTTGTTCAAGCTCGGTGACAAAGCGAGCGAGGCACTCGTTGCGGTCGCCGAAGGCGGCAATACCGGCATGTACGCCCTCGCAGCAGCCATGAACAAGGATTCCACGATCGGCGACGCGCAGCTCGCGATCTACACTTTGCCGGGCCAGAAGCGGACCTTCTTCGTCCGGGTCGACGAGGCACACCCGCTGGTGGATGGCGTCTGGATGCTGGGCAACACCAATGACGGCTTTTCCGGTTTTACCGGCGTCGATGCTTTCAGCTTGACCGCTCCCATGACAATCGACGTCAACGCTTACGATGCCGGTTCGGAGAACAACAACGAAAAGAAAGGACTGCTCGGCTCCTTGGGCGCCGGCAACGACCGCGATCCGGAAAACGGCGTCATCACCCACCACACCGGGATCCGGGGCGATGCGGATGCACCCAAGGATTGGAACTGGGACGTCAATGCCCCTGTCGCGCACGTGACCTTCACGCCCGTCAATTAGGCGACACGGCAGGCTGATGGGCGGCGCGTTCCGACGAACGGCGCCGCCCATTGGATGATCAGGGGCCGTGCGGGATCCGCTCACACTTCTGATCGAAGGCGTTGCTCTTTGTGACGACGCGTTCCGAGGTCGGTTGCGTGTCAGCGATGGCTGCCCAAATAACGGCGACGCTATCCGCAAACCTCACCGCATGTCGCAAAAATC
Source organism: Devosia sp. (assembly GCA_026126125.1). Classification (GTDB taxonomy): domain Bacteria; phylum Pseudomonadota; class Alphaproteobacteria; order Rhizobiales; family Devosiaceae; genus Devosia. The sequence continues at coordinate 2,466 of JAHCJW010000212.1, read as the reverse complement.
CCCGAGATCTGCAGGTAGCCGAATTCAGGACTCGCGCGACCACCCTCCCGCGCGAGAACCACCCGTCGCCGGCCGTAAATCAGAGCAAGTAAGGGGCTATCTGTTGACAACTTCCTGGAACTTCTCAATCGCGGAAAGAATGTCGTCGAACGCGGGCGGTCTATCGTCGAACATCATCGGTGCCATTGCGCGATAATCGGCTCTGAGATCTCTGATCCGCCCTGCGTCGGGAAGAAGCCGCAAGGTGCCAGGTCGCGCGCTGTCGTAACTTGCCCAGCCCGAGCGAAAGAATATCGCTTTGTGCTTTGCCACTGTGGCCAGGAGGTCGAGATCAGCGGCGGCAGCCCTGCCCTCGTCGGAGGCAAGGAGCATGGCGAGGTCATAGTAGTGGCGCGAGAAGTATTGCGGCGTCGACGACTCCGCCGGACGATGGGCCTCCGCATGCAGGGCTGTGGCCTTTTCCCAAAAGGTGCGTCGCGCAGACAGCACCGTCACGGCCGCATCCGGATCGTCGAAGAAGTCGGGAAAATCCTCGGCCGCGTAAGGACGGATGACTTTCTGCTCGGCTGGCCATGGATCGCCGCGGGCACCGAGCTCAAGCTTCACGCGCGGCGTGATATATGCCATGCCCTGATAGTCCGTCGCAGGAAGCGAGACCGGATAGTGGAAGTTCACTGTCTGAGCGTCGGTGTCATCGACCGCAAGGGACCATTCGCCGTTTTGCGGCTCACCAAGCTGCTGAACGATCGCAGCGCGCAGGGCCGGAACGAGTTTGTCGGCGATATGCTGTTCGACGTCCGCGACCAGGTCATTGATAAGCTGTCCTGACTTCTTGCGGCTGATGCCTTCCTTTTCCGGGTCGCGATCACCTGCGTAACCCAGTTGGGTGCGGTCGAAAGACAGGTCGATGTCCTCGGAAAAGCGCCCAATGATGCCGAAGGCCTTCGACAGAGAGGTTCCCCCCTTGAAGACCAGGCTGGCCGCGTCTTCCTGCTGAAGACCGAACAGGCGTTTCAAGGTCCAGCAGACCCAGAAGTCTTTCTCGATGATGGTATTGGCGACGCCACGGCCGGCACCGGTCTCTCCGAAGAGCGCCGCCCGATCGCCGGCTGGGAGAAGGGCGACTTTATCCATCAGCCGAACTCGCGGCTGCGCTGCCGATCGAGATCAGAGTGGGGCGCATCCAGGCCGGAGCCTGGATGGCACTCGAGGCGAGGACCTTCTTGTCATTGGCCGACAATCGGCGTGCGGCAACCTTGGCAACATCGGCAGCACGCCCAGCACCCACGTGGCGAAGGGCCTGCACGACCGTGCCGGCTGGGCTACCCGGTGCGATCAGATGCTTGGGGGAGGCATGACGCAGATCGACCACGCGTTTGCCCAGCACGATCCGGCGCGAGGGTCCGTTCGTCAGATAGAGGCTCTTTGCCGGAACCTGGGTCGACAAACCAAGCACATTCGCAGCGTGCGCGCCCGCGATCTGCGCCTGCGAGCCGGTCTCGCGCGCAAGCGCTCGGGCAATGTCGTCGGGAGCCGGGGAAAGTGGACCCAGCTTCGGATGGATCTTCGGGAAATCGTAGAGACCACGCGCCAGGCGACGCAGCTTCCCGCTCTTGACCAGACGCGACAGGGCCTGATCGACGGCGGCACGGCCCGCCACATCAAGGAAATCACTGGGCGTAAAGACCCCGCCGCGCCCGCCGGCGCGGGCACGCTGCATGACCCGATCGGGAACCGATGTCATCGTCGTTTTCATGTGTCAGAAAATAGCGTATATTTTTCTGACATTCAAGTACTCGCTTCCTGCTCGCCAGACACGACCGGTACCAATCTCGACGAAGCGTCGTATCGGCCGGCAGCCTATCAGACCATCTGCCTATCGATCAGGCGGGCTCGCTGGCCTCAACCGGTGTCGCCCCTTGGGCGAGCTTGAGCCGCGTCCAGACATTCATATTGATGATCACCGCAGCGATTTCAGCGGTTTCGACTTCACTGAACTGCCTCGCCACTTCATCATGTGCAGCAGCAAACCTTGCCTGGTCAAAGATGGTCAGGGCCTCGCAATAGGCAAGGGCGGCGCGCTCGGCATCGCTATAGAGGGTGCTCTCCCTCCAGCTCGGCAGATTTGCGACGCGTTCGGGTGTGATGCCCTGGTCCGCCGCCGCCCGACTATGAAGGATCAGGCAATAGGAACAGGGATTAAGTTGCGCCACTCGCAGACGCAGCAATTGCGCAAGCTGACCGTCGATCCCCAGCTTTGCCGTATATCCGACCGAACCTGCCATGGCCTTGGCGTGCCGATGAAACTCGACCAGGTCCGGGTTGAAGCGGCGATCCTCAAATCTGATCCTTGCATTCACGGCGTGCTTCTCCCGGTTGGATGGCGTTACGAGATAGGTCAGATGGATGATGCCGCCTATTGTGAGGCAGGCTTGGCCGAACCGAGCGCTTGAAACGCCTCCATGA
>JAHCJW010000211.1 GCA_026126125.1 Devosia sp. | reverse complement strand
GAGACAGCCAGCCCAGCGCGTTGACCGCCAGGAGGATCAGCAGATGGTTGGGCGTCATGAGAACGAGCAGCGAGACGGTCAGCGTCTCGGGGCTTTCCTCGCGCGAGAGATATTTGGTGAGAACATCGGTGGTCGCCCACAGGGCCGCGGCAATGATCGGCACCAGCGTCTGCCAGCCAAGCCCTTCGCTGCCGACACCGGAGACGATGATGGCACCGGCAAAGCCGGCCAGGGCCGCGCCGATGCGGGCGGACGACACGCGCTCGCCCAGAAACACGGTCGAGCCGAGGATGATGAAGAGGGGGCCGGTCGCCAGCAGTGTCACCATCTGCCAGATCGGCACGCCGGCGGCGAAGCCATAGACGAAGACATGCACGCCGAGCGCCGAAGCCAGTGCCCGCATTTCGTGCGCCAGCGGGTGCCGCGTGCGTAGATGGCGCAGGCCGATGCGCAGGACCAGCGGCAGGGCAAGCACGGAGGCGATGACATATTGCCAGAAGGCCATGCCGGTGGAGCTCATGCCGAACTGCCAGGGCAGAACGGATTGCAGCGTATTGGTGCCGGCAAAGCTCAGGCTGGCCGCCAGCATGAAGGCGGCGCCAATGGCGGCCGCATTTCGGGTCGTCGAGGAAATCTGGTTCATTTGTCGTCCTTTCCGTAACCAGTTTCCTCAGGGTTACGGGAGACGACAGGCCGGGCTTGTGCATGCCAATAGGCAACGCACGCCCAATCAAGGCGTTTGGTCCCGTTCTCTTTCATCCGGACTTTAACCGTCGGCTCCGGAATCACACCGGATCTGCTGACCTTGCGGGGTAAGCCGCAAGCGCTCGCGGGCTTGGCGTTGCCGCCTTACCGCCGGTGGGGAATTTCACCCCGCCCTGAGAACATATGCAGGCGAACCTGCATGGCCATAGTTAGGGGCAGAGGCGGCATGCGGCAAGTACGCACAAAGGTGTAACTGTGCGCGGTTCGCGAACGATGCGTCGGATCTGTTCGGAGGTTGGGTGTGCAGCCCCCTCCCGAGCGCCGCTAAGGTCCTGGCGGACCTAAGCTTTGCTTGCCCTCCCCGTTGAGGGGAGGGTGAAGCCGGTGGGTTTCAGGAGGTTTTGCCAGAGGCGCGATGTCACCCTCGCCCTTGAGGGGAGGGCAGGGAGGGTGCGGCGGGCGCGAAGGGCTGGGCTCAACCCTGTTCGAGCCAGTTTACCTGTTCGGGCGTCAGTTTGATCTCGAAGGCTCTGAGGCTGTCTTCGAGTTCGACCAGGCGTCTTGGCCCGATCAGGGGGACGCTGGGGAAGGGCTGGGCGAGGACGTAGGCGAGGGCGACATGGATGGGCGAGTGGCCGAGCTGGTGGGCCAGCTCGATGGCCCGGTCGCGGCGGCCAAAGTTCTGGTCGTTGTACCAGACGCGCACCAATTCCTCATTGTCCCGCTTATCGCGCCCGGCCAGGTTGGTGAAGAAGCCGCGCGCCTGGCTCGACCAGGAGAAATTGGTGACCTGGCGGTCAATCAGCCATTGCTTGAAATCGGGGGTGGAGGCGGTGACGCAACCGGCCCAGATCGGGTCGAGCATTTCGGCCAGGGCAAAATTGTTGGAGAGCGCCTGGGGCGGAGTTTTGCCATTGGCCCTGGCATAGGCGATGGCCTCGTCCATGCGCTCCTTGGTCCAGTTCGAGCCGCCATAGGGGCCGCGGATGCGCCCGGCCTTGACCTCGGCATCCATGGCATCGACGAATTCACCCACCGGCACGTCGAGATTGTCGCGGTGCATGAAATAGACGTCGACATAGTCGGTCTGCAAGCGGTCGAGCGACTGGCTGAGCTGCTTGGCGATGACGTCGGGATAGACCAGCGGCGAGTGGGCGCCCTTGCCGATCAGCACCGCCTCTTCGCGCACGCCGCGGCTTTTCTGCCATTCGCCGAACAGCTGTTCGGTGTAGCCGCCGCCATAGATGAAGGCGGTGTCGAACAGGTTGCCGCCCTGTTCCCAGAAGGCGTCGAGCAATATCGCGCCGGAGGAGAAGGTCTTGAAATCCTCAAAGCCCAGCGCCACCGCCGAGGCCTTTTTGGCGAGGCCAGGAATGTCGCGCTTGGGAATGATGCCGGAATTGGGGCCGAGGGCGCGGTTGTCGAGGGTGCGGGTGCGGGTGGTGGATTTTTCGATCGAGAACTCGATGCCGGCGTCGCGCCGCCACTGGTCCAGCACGCGGGCATTGCCCAGGCTATCGGCCCAGCTCATGCCGGGGGCGTTGAATTCGCTGCGCCCTTCCTTGATCGCCAGCGAGGCAGCTTCCGCCTCGAAGGAATAGACATGGCGCGTCTCGTTGACCGACAGGGTTTCGGTCTTGCCGTCCTTGATGACGTCGATGCGCCCCAGACCCTGATCGCGATTGCCATTGGCGAACCAGAAATCGGGAACTTCGATGCGGCCGTCCGAGCCGTGGATGCGCAGCACATTGTCGAGATTGGCCATGACGGCGCAGGCGACCTGGGCGACGATGCCGTTTTCAAAGGTCAGAATCGCCGCTGCCCAGTCGTCAGTGCCTTGCTCGTTGAGCTTGGCGGTGCCGGCCACCTTGACCGGATCGGCAAAGGGCCTGCCCAAAGTGGCGCCGGCGATGAGGCGGGCCATGGAGACCGGATAGCCGCCGACATCGAGAATGCCGCCGCCGGCCAAATTGGAGGCAAACAGGCGATGCTGGGGCTGGAACTTGCCCATCGAGAAGCCGAAGCTCGACTGGATCATGCGCACCTCGCCGATGGCGCCGGACTTGATCAGCTCGATCAGTTGGCCGACCTGCGGATGCAGCCGATACATGAAGGCTTCGCCGGCGAAAGTGCCGGCCTTGCGGTGGGCGTGGAGCACCGCGTCGATTTCATGAACGGAAAGAGCAAGGGGCTTTTCCACCAGCACATGCTTGCCGGCCTCGGCCGCCTTGATGGCCCATTCGGCATGGCCGGTATGGGGCACGGCGATATAGATGGCGTCGATTTCGGGATCGGCGAGCAGCGCGTCATAGCCCTTGACCACGCGAATGCCGGGAAAATCGGTGGCAAGACCGGGCTTGTTGGGATCGCGCGTGGCGATAGCGGCGAGGACGCCATGCCGGGCGTTTTCGAGACCGCCGCGGAAAGCCTTGGCGATGCTGCCCGGGCCGATAATGCCCCAGCGGATTTTGGTCATCTCTTTTAGTCCTATCACTAGACCTCATCCTGAGCGTGTCGAAGGACGAGGTCGTGGCTGGTCCGATGCAATCGACCTCGTGGTTCGACAGGCTCACCATGAGGTCTTCGAGGGGTAGAAAAAACTCAGCGCAGGCGTTGGCCCTCGCTGTCGAAGAGGAAAGCCTGGCGCGCCGGAATGGCGACGGTAATGGCCGAGGTGTCGGTATGGTGGCGCGCGCCGTCGCGCTCGATGATCAGCGGCTCGCCCGAGGCCGAGCCGGCATAAACGAAGCTGGTCGAGCCCAGATGCTCGGCCACGTCGATCGCGAGGGTGAGATCGACATCGCCCTCGCCCGCGCCGACGAAATGTTCGGGTCGCAGGCCCAGTTGCACCATGTCGCCAGGCAAGGGCAGCGGGCCGCCGAGCGGCAGGCGCAGCAGGGCATTGCCCTGTTTGACCAGCTTCAGCGTCACCGCGCCGGCGCCGGCATCGACCACCTCGGCGGCGAGGAAATTCATCTTGGGGCTGCCGATGAAGCCGGCGACGAACTGATTGGCCGGGTCGTCATACAGATCGAGCGGGCGGCCGACCTGCTCGACCACGCCCTCGCGCAGCACCACGATCTTGTCGGCCAGCGTCATCGCCTCGACCTGGTCGTGGGTCACATAGATCATCGTGGTCTGCAGCTCCTTGTGCAGCCGGGCGATCTCGATGCGCATATGCACGCGCAGCTCGGCATCGAGATTGCTGAGCGGCTCATCGAACAGGAACACATCCGGGTGGCGGACGATGGCGCGACCGATGGCGACGCGCTGGCGCTGGCCGCCCGAAAGCTGCTTGGGCAGGCGGTCGAGCAGCGGTTCAAGCGCCAGGATGCGCGCGGCTTCATTGACCTGGCGGTCGATCTCCTCCTTCGGCACCTTGGCGAAGCGCAGGGCGAAGCCCATGTTTTCGCGCACGCTCATATGCGGATAGAGCGCGTAGGACTGGAAGACCATGGCGATGCCGCGCTTGGACGGATCGACGTCGTTCATCCTTTTGCCGCCGATTTCGAGGCTTCCCGCGCTGATCGGCTCGAGCCCGGCGATCATGCGCAACAAGGTGGACTTGCCGCAGCCCGAGGGGCCGACAAAGACGCAGAACTCCTTGGCGTCGATGCTCAGATCAACCCCCTTGATGACTTCGAGGGAACCGAAGGTCTTGCGCACGCCGGAAAGGGTGACACTGCTCATATGGGTTCGTTCCTATTTGACCGCGCCCAGCATGCCTTCGACAAAGCGGCGCTGGAGAACGAAGAAGATGATGAGGGTGGGCAAGGTGGCCAGGATCGTGGCGAAGAAGATCATGCCGTAATCGGGCGTATAGGCCGAGGTGAGGGCCGAGACGATCAGGGTGATGGTCTTGTTCTCGACCGTCTGCAGTACGATCAGGGGCCAGAGGAAATTGTTCCAGTTGGCCATGAAGGTGATGATGGTCGCCGCCGCATAGGTCGAGCGCATCACCGGCAGATAGACGTAAAAGAAGATCTGCCACTCGTTGAGCCCGTCGATGCGGGCGGCGTCGCGCAATTCGTGCGGGAAGGCCTTGGTGGCCTGGCGGAAGTAGAAGATGATGAAGATCGAGGCGATGCCGGGCAGGATCACCGCCGCCGCCGTGTTGACCAGCTTGGCCTGCGAGATCATCACGAACAGCGGCACCATCAGCGCGGCGAAGGGGATGGAGAGCAGCAACAGCAGCACGGCAAAGACGCGTTCGCGAAGCCGCGAGCGGAACATCTCGAAAGCATAGCCGGCGAGCGAGGCGACCAGCAGGGTCAGCACCGTGCCGACCGCGGCGATGAACACCGAGTTCC
>JAHCJW010000210.1 GCA_026126125.1 Devosia sp. | reverse complement strand
GCTCTCGGGCCTGGTGCGTTTCTGCGCCCTGCCGTTCCGCCGGCGGCGCTACGCCTATCCGCGTCGTTCATAGGATATAAACATTTCTTTATGTCTTTTGTTGATCGCTGCCGGGCGCTTGCGTATAGGAGGGGCAACGAAAAATCCTCCGGAGCAGACCCATGACCAGCCGCCCGACCGACTATGCGGTCAAGGACATTTCCCTCGCCGAATTCGGCCGCAAGGAAATCGCCATCGCCGAAATCGAAATGCCCGGCCTGATGGCGATCCGCGAGGAATATGCCGCCGCCCAGCCGCTCAAGGGCGCCCGCATCGCCGGCTCGCTGCACATGACCATCCAGACCGCCGTGTTGATCGAGACGCTGGTGGCGCTGGGCGCCGAGGTGCGCTGGGTCAGCTGCAACATCTTCTCCACCCAGGACCACGCCGCCGCCGCCATTGCCGCCGCCGGCATTCCGGTCTTTGCCCATAAGGGCGAGACGCTGGAAGAATATTGGGACTTCACCGACCGCATGATGGATTGGGGCAATGGCCTCACCCCCAACATGATCCTCGACGATGGCGGCGACGCCACCATGTATATCCTCAATGGCGCCAAGGCCGAGAAGGACATTTCCGTCCTCGCCAAGCCGGGCAATGAAGAAGAGGAAATCTTCTTCGCCACCATCAAGCGCCGTCTCGAAAAGACCCCGGGCTTCTTCTCCGCCATCCGTTCCGCCATTCGCGGCGTGTCGGAAGAAACCACCACGGGCGTCATGCGCCTCTATCAGCTGCACGCCAGGGGCGAGCTGCCGTTCCCGGCCATCAATGTCAACGACTCGGTGACCAAGTCGAAATTCGACAACAAATATGGCACCCGTGAATCCCTCGTTGACGCCATCCGCCGCGGCACCGACGTGATGCTAGCCGGCAAGGTCGCCATCGTCTGCGGCTTTGGCGATGTCGGCAAGGGTTCTGCTGAATCCCTGCGCGGCGCTGGCGCCCGCGTTCTCGTCACCGAAGTCGACCCGATCTGCGCCCTGCAGGCCGCCATGGAAGGCTTCGAGGTCGTGACCCTCGAGGATGCAGCGCACCGCGCCGACATCGTCGTCACCGCCACCGGCAATCGTGACGTGCTGATGGTCGATGACATGCGCAATCTCAAGGACATGGCCATCGTCTGCAATATCGGACACTTCGACAATGAGATCGACGTGCTGGGCCTGCGCAATTTCAAGTGGACCAATATCAAGCCGCAGGTCGATATGGTCGAACAGCCCAATGGCAAGCGGTTGATCCTGCTTTCGGAAGGGCGCCTGGTCAATCTGGGCAATGCCACCGGTCACCCCAGCTTCGTCATGTCGGCGTCCTTCGCCAACCAGACGCTGGCGCAGATCGAGCTGTGGACCAAGGGCGAGACGCTCGAGAAGAAGGTGCATGTCCTGCCCAAGCATCTCGACGAGAAAGTGGCCGAACTGCATCTGGCCAAGCTCGGTGCCAAGCTCACCAAGCTGACCAAGACCCAGGCCGACTATATCGGCGTGCCGCAGAACGGCCCCTTCAAGTCGGGCGAATATCGCTACTAGAGCGTGTCTGCCGAAAGTGGGAACCGGTTTCGGGAAAAAGACGCATAAACCCTGCCCTCCAAGACACCGGTTTTGGAATCATCGGTAAGGACAAGAAGCCGAAGCGCCGATAGTTGGTCTCAAACGACAGGCGACGCGCTTTGGGCGCGTCCCGCTCCCAATCGATTTTTTCATGGTGCGTCAACGGTGTTGGCGCACCATTTTTGCATTGCAGACCCTCTTCATGCGCAGGGCATCTGTTTCTGCTTCGTTCCGGGTCAAGGCCTTCCTTGGCGCTTTGCCCGCAAAGCACAGCCATGAAGACTCTTTTGCGCGATTCCACCCGCCGCTATGGTGAGGCGATTCGGTTGCGTAGGGGACACGTTACCGGTTTGGGGCAGTTCGGGTTCGCTTTGGAACTCTGCGTGATACCGCCTCTCTCGAGTGCCCGTGTACCGATCCTCGGATCGGACTTGCAGCGCAATTGAAAATGAAGCGAGGGCTGTCTATGGCGCCGGATCTGCTCCGGAAGCGTTGGGGAGTCGCCTTTTTGGCGTCCGCTCCCCTCACCTTGAGCACCGCAGTCCCGGCCTGGGCTCAGGGTCTGTCCACAGTGCATCTGGGCGGCATCGCGCCGATGGCGGTGGCCATTGGCGCCGGTGGCTTCGCCATTCTGGCGGTGACCGTGGTGCGCACCATGCTCAAGGATGGGCGCGCCGTGAAGCGCCATGCCAATGAGCAGATCGCCGGATTGCGCGCTTTGGTGGATGACTATGAAAATCTGATCGCCGGCAATCGCGAGCTGACCATTGTCTGGAGCCAGGAAGCCGGCATTGCCCCGCGCCTGCTCGGCCAGCCCGGCGCCGTTTTGCCGGTGGGGCGGCCGCTTGAGGCGGCGCTGGAGTTCCATGCCTGGCTCAACGACGCCGACGCCACCCGGCTCGCCCGCCTCGTGGAGGATCTGCGCGTGCGCGGCGAAACCTTCACCGCGCGCCTCGAGACCAGCGATGGGCGCCTCGTGCAGGCCAATGGCTGGATCACCGGCGGCGGCGCCGCGCTGCGGCTGCGGCCCGAGCCGCAAGGCGCCGAGCGGGTGCGGCCCGACGCCGATGCCGATAGCCTGCGCGCCGTGTTGCAGGCGCAGACCTCTCCGGCCTTTCTGCGCGACGACAAGGATCGTCTGGTCTACGCCAATGACGCCTATCTGGCGCTGACCGCGGCCCTGGGCAAGGCGGGGTCCGAAACGCAGCCGGCCGAACTGCTCGACGCGGCGGCGCTGCAGCCCCATTTCGAGCACTGCCGCGCCAGCAATGGTCCGGTGACGCTGCCGCTCGATTTGGGGCCCAAGGGCGCCTTCGAGCTGGTCGAATTTCCCGTTTCCGGCGGCCGGGCCGGCTATTTGCGGGCGCCGCTCATGGCGCCGAGCCTCGCTCCGGTCGAAACCGGGCTGACCCATATTGCCGGCATCATCGCCGCCCTGGCCACGCCGCTGGCCATCTTCAACGCCCGCCGGGAACTGGTGCAGTTCAACCAGGCCTATGCGGCGCTGTGGAATTTTCCCTCGGGCTTTCTCACCCCCGGCCTCGACGAGCGGGCCGTGCTCGACAAATTGCGCACCGAAGGCATGCTGCCCAATCAGGTGGATTACCACACCTGGCGGGCCCGGCATCTGGAGAGCTACACGCGAAAGGCGCCTTTCGAGTCCGAGCCCTGGCATCTGCCCGATGGGCGCACCATCAAGGTGATTTCGGCTCCGGCCAGCCCCGAAGGCGGCGTCATCTATGTGTTCGAGGACCTGACCGAGCGGCTGGAACTGGAATCGGCCAACAAGGCGATGAGCAATGTGCAGCGCGAAACCATCAACGCGCTGTCCGAAGCGGTGGCGGTGTTCGGCACCAATGGGCGTTTGACCCTGTGCAATCCGCGCCTGTCGGCGCTGTGGAAAGTGCCGATGAATGCCCTGGGCAGCAGCCCGCATATCGATCAGATCGCCGAGGCCTCGGGCCGCGCCATTCCCCAGGACGGCGCCAGCATCTGGCGCGATCTGAAGCGCGGCATCATCGATCTCAACCCCACCCGCACCGATCAGGCCGGCCGCATCGACCGCTCCGACGGGCGCCTCCTGGATTATGCCATCACCCGCCTGCCCGACGGGCAGACCATGATGACTTTCCTCGACGTCACCGAAAGCGCGTCCTATTCGAAAGTGCTCAAGGAGCGTAACGACGCTCTGGTCGCCGCCGATCGCCTCAAGGACGCCTTCGTCGAGAACGTCTCCTACGAGCTGCGCTCGCCGCTGACCAATATTATCGGCTTCGCCGATCTTCTGGCCGCCGCGGAAGGCGAGGGGCTCAACGAGCGCCAGCGGGCCTATATCGACTATATCCGCGCCTCCTCGGTGACGCTGGGCGTGTTGATCGACAATATTCTCGACCTCGCCTCGGTCGACGCGGGCATTGCCGAGCTCAATCCCGAGCCGCTCGATGTGACGACGCTGATCGACAAGGCGCGCGCGGGCATCGCCGCCACCTTTCCGGCCGGCTCGGGCGAGCCGCCCAATCTGGTGGTCGAAGTCGAACCCGATCTGCCCGTGTTCATCGCCGATGGCACCCGTCTGGTGCAGGTGCTCTACAATCTCCTCTCCAATGCGGCGCGTTTCTCCCCGCCGGGCGGCGAAATCCGTCTTTCGGTCCGCCATCGGGCCGAGCGCATGCTGTTCGTCATCGAGGATGAAGGCCCCGGCCTGACCGACGAGATGAAATCGGCCATTCTGACCCGGCTCGACAGTCCCCATCCGGGGCGTCAGCGCGGCGCCGGGCTCGGCCTTTCCATCGTCCGCACCTTCGTCAACCTGCATGGCGGCACCATTTCAGCCGAGCCGCGCGAGCCGCGCGGCAGCCGCATCGTCGTCAACCTGCCGCGCGACAGCGCCCTGGCCGGCGTGGCCGAATAGATGCAGCGCTTTCTGCCCGACGACGCGGCGACCCTCGCCTTTGGCGGCGAGCTCGCCGCCCTGCTCGGGCCGGGCGATATCGTCAGCCTCGAGGGCGAACTGGGCGCCGGCAAGTCGGCGCTGGCCCGCGCCACCATCCGGGCCCTGGCCGGCGATCCCGAGCTTGAGGTTCCGTCCCCCACCTTCGCCCTCGTGCAGCCCTATGACACGCCCAAGGGGCCGGTGCTGCACGCCGATCTCTACCGGCTGGGCGACGCGGCGGAAGCCGATGAGCTGGACCTGCTCGATACGCCGGGCGCCATCGTCCTTGTCGAATGGGCCGAGCGGGCCGAACAGGTGCAGGCGGCGGCGACCATCGTCATCACGCTCGCCATTCCCCCGGGCGGGGCAGGGCGGCAGCTGACGATGACGCGGCGGCCCTAGCGCCTGTCTCCCCGAAAGTGGGCACCGGTTTCGGGACAAAGACAGGCGCAACAACAAAGAGCTGAGCCTGTCTTTCCGAAAGTGGGCACCGGTTTCGGGAAAAAGACAGGCGTAACAACAAAGATCTGATCTGAAAGAAACGTGACGCGCTTTGGTTTTTGCGCC
>JAHCJW010000021.1 GCA_026126125.1 Devosia sp. | reverse complement strand
TCGTCAGCCAACCCATGCCCTGCACGAACCCGCCCTCGATCTGGCCAACATCGACCGCGGGGTTCAGGGACTTGCCGACGTCGTGGAGGATGTCGACGCGCGTCACCTTCATCTCGCCGGTCATCGTATCGACGACGACCTCGGAGCATGCCGCGCCATAGGCGAAATAGTAGAACGGTCGGCCGTTCGCCTTCTCCCGGTCCCAAGTGATCTTTGGCGTCTTGTAGAAACCCGTTGCCGAGAGGTGGACGCGGGCGACGTGCGCCTCGTAGGCGAGTTCGCCAAGCGACATTCGCGTGTTGCCGATCATGACGTGGCTCTCGGCGAACTGCACCCGGTCGCGGGTAACGTTCCACTTCTCCTCAATGAACCCGTAGAGCCGCTCCTTGATGGTTCGACAGGCCGCAAGGGCCGCCTGCGCGTTGAGATCGGTGCCCGCGGACGCCGCGGTCGGCGACGTGTTGGGAACCTTGGCGGTGGAGGTGGCGGTGATCTTCACCTTCTCCAGCGGCACGCCGAACTCCTCGGCGACCACCTGAGCCACCTTCACGAAGAGCCCCTGCCCCATTTCGGTGCCGCCATGGCTGAGATGGATCGAGCCATCCTTGTACACATGCACCAGCGCGCCGGCCTGATTGTACCAGGTGGCGGTGAAGGAAATGCCGAACTTGACCGGCGTCAGCGCGATGCCTTTTTTTAGCACCGTGCTGGTCTTGTTGAACGCGATAATGGCCTCTCGCCGGGCCTGATAATCCGAGGAAGCCTCCAGCTCGTCGACCACCCGATGGACGATATTGTCCTCGACGCTCTGGTGATAGGGCGTCACATTGTCGGTGCCGTGCCCATAGAAATTTGCCTTGCGGATGTCGAGCGGGTCCTTGCCCAGCGCATAGGCGATATCCTCCACCCAGCGTTCGGCCGCCAGCATGCCCTGCGGGCCGCCGAAGCCGCGAAACGCGGTGTTGGAAACGGTATTGGTGTAAAGCGGCTCGGAGCGCACCCGCACCGCCGGATACCAATAGGCGTTGTCGGAATGGAACAGCGCCCGATCGGTCACCGGCCCGGAAAGATCCGAGGAAAAGCCGGCGCGCGCGCCATAGACCGCGTCGACGGCGAGGATTTTGCCCGTTTCGTCATAGCCGACATCGTAATCGACGACGAAGTCGTGGCGCTTGCCGGTCGCCTGCATGTCGTCGTCGCGGTCGGGGCGGATCTTGCAGGCGCGATTCCATTTCTTGGCGGCCAGCGCCGCCACGGCGGCAAAGAGATTGCCCTGGGTTTCCTTGCCCCCGAAGCCGCCGCCCATGCGCCGCACCTCGATGGTGACGGCGTGGTGGCGGATGGCCAGCACCTGCGCCACCATCAGTTGCACTTCGCTCGGATGCTGGGTGGAGGAGTAGATCTTGACGTCCTCGTCCTCACCCGGCACGGCGAAGGCGATCTGCCCTTCGAGATAGAAGTGATCCTGCCCGCCAATGGTGATGGCGCCCTTGAGCCGGCGCGGCGCGGCGGCAAAGCCGGCCGCCAGATCGCCCCGCTCCAGCTTCAGCGGCTCGGTGACCAGAGGACCGCCGGCCGCCTGCGCGGCGCGCACGTCGAGCGCAAAGGGAAGGTCCTTGTATTCGATCCGCGCCAGAGGCGCGGCGCGCCGGGCCGCATCGCGGGTTTCGGCGATCACCGCAAACAGCGGCTGGCCCCAGAAATGCACCTTGCCGATCGCGAAGATCGGCTCGTCATGCTTGTGGCTGGGCGAGACGTCGTTTTCGCCGGGGATATCCTCGGCCGTCAGCACGCCGATGACGCCCGGCGCCGCCCGCACCGCCGACAGATCGATGGACACGATCTCGGCATGGGCGCGCGTCGACAGCCCGAGATAGGCATGCATGGTGCCGACCGGCTCGACCATGTCGTCGATATATTCGGCCGTGCCGGTCACATGCTTGGGCCCGCTATCGTGGCGGGTATTGGTGTGGAGCACCGAGAGCGAGATGGGAGCTTCGTGCTTGTTCATTTGCAAGGCCCCTTATCCGTCTCGTGCAGCGCGCGCTCCACCTTCTCCTCCATGGGCGAGAAGCTGCCCAAAGGGCGGATCAGGGGGTATTCCTGCGACCGCCGTGCCATCACGCCACCTCTCGTTTGAGCCGTTCGCCCTGACCCTGGGTTTCGAGGAAAAACCGCTTGAGCAGGTTCTGCGCCGCCAGCAGGCGATATTCCTTGCTCGCCCGCATATCGCTGATCGGCTGGAAATCCTCGGCGAAAGCCGGCAGCACCGCTTCCACCGTTTCCAGCGTCCAGGGCTTGCCGATCAATGCCGCCTCGACGGTTTTCGCCCGCTTGGGCGTCGCCGCCATGCCGCCAAAGGCGATGCGCGCCATCCCGACCGTGCCCGTATCGTTGACGAAGATCCGGAACGCGCCGCACAGCGCCGAGATATCCTCCTCGCGGCGCTTGGAAATCTTGTAGGTGGCGAAATGCTCGCCCGAGGGCAGCAGCGGCAGGGTCACGCTTTCGACGAACTCGCCCTTCTGGCGATCCTGCTTGCCATAATCGACGAAGAACTCTTCGAGCTTGATCTCGCGCCGATGCTCGCCGCGCCGCAAATGCAGCCTGGCCCCCAGTGCGATAAAGGGCGGCGGCGTGTCGCCGATAGGCGAGCCATTGGCGATATTGCCGCCGATCGTGCCCATATTGCGCACCTGCTCGCCGGCGAAACGGTTCCACAGCGGCAGAAGCTGCGGAAAATTCGCCGCGATCACCGGCAGCGCTTCCGAATAGGTCACCCCGGCATAGAAGCGCACTTCGCTGTCGTTTTCGGCGATGCGTTTCAGCTCCTGCAGGTGCCCGATAAAGATCACCGGGCCGATGCGGCGCATGAATTTTGTCACCCACAGCCCGACATCGGTCGAGCCGGCGACGATCCGCGCCTCGGGATTCGCCTCGTAAATGGCGGCAAAATCATCGAGGCTGGCCGGAATGATGATCTGGTTCTCGCCCACACCGAGCTCGACGCGCCGCCCGTCATGCATGGCCTTGATCGCTTCTGTGACGGCGATGCGTTCGGCCCAGAGCGGATCGCCCTGCGGCTGCCCGTAACGCGACATCGCCTCGGCGGCGCGAATGATCGGCGCATAGCCGGTGCAGCGGCAGAGATTGCCCTGCAGCGCCTTTTCGATGGCGGGGCGCGAGGGATTGGGATCGCGCATCCACAGACCATAAAGGCTCATGACGAAGCCGGGCGTGCAGAAGCCGCATTGGCTGCCATGATGGTCGACCATGGCCTGCTGCACCGGATGCAGCACCCCGTTCTCGCCGCGCAGATGTTCGATGGTCACCACATGCGTGCCGTGGAGGCTGGCGACGAAGCGAATGCAGGCGGTGACGCTGTCATAGACGATCTCGTCGCCGAGCAGCTTGCCAACCAGCACCGTGCAGGCGCCGCAATCGCCCTCGGCGCAGCCTTCCTTGGAGCCGCGCAGGCGCCGCTCCAGCCGCAGCCAGTCCAGCAAGGTCAGGTCCGGCGCCACCTCGGTGAGGACGATCTCCTCGCCATTGAGCAGAAACCGTATGGCGTTGGAAATCTCCACCATTGCTCAGCTCCCCCGATAGGTGGAATAGGCGAAAGGGCTCACCAAAAGCGGCACGTGATAGTGCTTGTCTTCGGAAATGATGAAACGAATCGGCACCACATCGAGAAACGGGGTTTCGATCTCCACGCCCAGCCGCTCGAAATATTGCCCGACATGAAAGCGGATTTCGAATTCGCCCTGCTGAAACTGGTCATCCGCCAGCAGCGGCTGATCCACCCGCCCATCGGCATTGGTATAGCTGTCGACCAAATGATGGGTGTGGTCGCCATGGACAAAATGCAGCTCCAGCCGCATACCACGCGCCGGCTTTCCGGCCATGGTGTCCAGAACATGCGTCGTAAGGCGTCCTCCCGCCATTATGCTGCTCCTAGATCGTTCCCCGAAGGTGAGACTATCGCATCGCCGGACGGGCGCAATGCAAATTTTTTACCAAGTGGTCCACTTTTGTGCATCTTGCCTGCGCCGGCCACAACGCTACACTTCCGCCGACTTGACGACGAGAGACACAATGATGATCCGCTATCCCCGCGACATGCACGGCTACGGCCAGACCCCGCCTCGTGTCAATTGGCCCGGCGGAGCCCATGTCGCCGTGCAATTCGTTCTCAACTACGAAGAAGGCGGGGAGAACAATATCCTGCATGGCGACGCCGCTTCCGAGGCCTTCCTTGTCGACGTGCTGGGCGCCGCCCCCTGGCCCGGCCAGCGCCACGCCAATGTGGAAAGCATGTATGAATATGGCGCCCGCGCCGGTTTCTGGCGGCTGCATCGCCTGTTCACCGAAGCCGGCCTGCCCGTCACCGTCTATGGCGTCGCCACCGCGCTGATGCGCGCCCCGGCCCAACTGGCAGCCATGCAGGAAGCCGGCTGGGAAATCGCCAGCCATGGCCTCAAATGGGTCCAGCACAAGGACATGTCGCCCGAGGAGGAGAGCGCCCAGATCGCCGAGGCAGTGCGCCTGCACACCATCGCCACCGGCAGCCGCCCGCTTGGCTGGTACACGGGCCGCTCCTCGCTCAACACCATCGACCTCGTCGCCGATCACGGCGGCTTCGCCTATATCTCCGACACCTATGACGACGACCTGCCCTATTGGAAACGGATCAATGGCCGGCCGCAACTGATCATTCCCTACTCGCTTTCGACGAACGACATGCGCTTCGTCACCGGCCCGGGCTTCGACACCGGCGAGGAGTATTTTCAGTTCCTGAAAGACAGTTTCGACTGTCTCTATGCCGAGGGGCAGGCCGGCAGCCCCAAGATGATGTCGCTGGGCCTGCATTGCCGCCTGGTCGGGCAGCCGGGCCGCTTCCAGGGCCTCAGGAAATTTGTCGATTATCTCAAAGGCTTCGACAAGGTCTGGGTGCCCACCCGCCTCGAAATCGCCCGGCATTGGACGAAGGAGCACCCCTATATCGCTCCCGAAACCGTGCCCAGCCAGCTTGATCGGGATGAGTTCGTTGCCCGATACGGCTCGATCTTCGAGCATTCCGCCTGGATCGCCGAACGCGCCTGGGAAGGCGAGCTGGCGCCGGCCAATGACACCGCCATTGGCCTGCATTTCGCCCTACGCTGCCAGTTCCGCATGGCGAGCCAGCAGGAGCGCCTGGGCGTGCTGCGCGCCCACCCCGACCTCGCCGGCAAGCTGGCGGCGGCAAAGCGCCTGACCGCCGACTCCACCGCCGAACAGGCCTCGGCCGGGCTCGACGCCCTTACCGATGCCGAGCGCGAGCGCTTCACCACGCTTAACACCGCCTATGTGGAAAAATTCGGCTTCCCCTTCATCATCGCCGTGCGCGACCACAGCAAGGCCGGCATTTTGCAGGCCTTCGAGACGCGGGTGAACAACGGCGCCGAAGAAGAATTCGCCACTGCCTGCGCCCAGGTCGAGCGCATCGCCCTGCTGCGTCTCAAGGCCCTATTGGCCTAGGATGATCCCAAGGCGAGCATCGGCCAGAACACGCATCGCCGCTGGCGATGCGTCAGGCCATCGGGCTCGACCGACGGATCGGCACGGGGAAGAAATTCAACATTGAGGCCTTGGCCTCCCGGGTGAGATGGCTCTAGTGTCGAAAAGCAGCATTATCAGCGAACCGACCGATGACCACCACCTACGCCTCCCCCTTTGCCGGCCTGCCCTCGCAGATGAGCCTCCACACCGGCCGCGCCGTGTTCACCGAGGCCTACGCCTTCATTCCGCGCGGGGTAATGCGCGACATCGTCACCTCCTACCTGCCGCATTGGCGTGACACCCGGCTCTGGGTCATCGCCCGGCCGATGAGCGGGTTTGCCGAGACCTTCTCGCAATATGTGGTGGAAGTGGCCCCCGGCGGCGGCAGCGAGCGGCCGGAACCGAACCCGGAAGCCGAAGGCGTCCTTTTCGTGGTCGAAGGCCAGGTGACGGTGACCGTCGAAGGCACGGCGCATACGCTGCGCGATGGCGGCTACGCCTTCCTGCCGCCGGGCTGCCGCTGGAGCCTTGTCAACCGCACCACCGCGCCCGCCCGCTTCCATTGGGTGCGCAAGCGCTATGAACCGGTCGATGCCATAGATATCCCCCCCGCCTTCGTCACCAATGAGCAGGACGAGCCGATCCGCTGGATGCCCGACACAAGGGAGACCTGGGGCACCACACGCTTCGTCGAGCCGACTGATCTGAGGCACGACATGCATGTCAACATCGTCACGCTCCAGCCCGGCGCCGTCATTCCGTTCGAGGAAACCCACGTCATGGAGCATGGGCTCTATGTCCTGGAAGGCAAGGCGGTCTATCGGCTCAATCGCGATTGGGTCGAGGTCGAGCCGGGCGATTTCATGTGGCTGCGCGCCTTCTGCCCGCAGGCCTGTTATGCCGGGCCGGAGCGCTTCCGCTACCTGCTCTATAAGGACGTCAACCGCCACGCCAAATTGCCGTTCTGAGCCATGAGCGATCCGATCATCACCATCGAGCCGCTGACGGCGGCAGCTTTCGCTCCCTTCGGCCAGGTCATCGACACCAAGGGCGCCCAGCATTATCCGATCAATGCCGGCAAGACCGAGCGCTTCCACGATCTGGCGCGTGTCGAGTTGGGTGGGGTGCATGCCAGGCCCCTGATTTCGATTTTCCGCGGCCAGCCCTATGCGCTGCCGCTGGAACTGAAACTGGTCGAGCGCCACCCGCTGGGTAGCCAGGCGTTCTACCCGCTCTCGGCCGCATCCTGGCTCGTCATCGTCGCCGAGGACGCGAGTGGCGTGCCGGTGCGCCTCAGAGCATTTCGGCCCGCCCCTGATCAGGGGGTGAACATCGCTATGAATGTCTGGCATGGCGTTCTTACCCCGCTGGAGCGCGAAAGCGACTTTCTCGTGGTCGACCGCGGCGGCGAGGGCAATAACCTTGAGGAACATCTGTTCGAGACGCCCTGGCGCATCGAGGCCCGATCGTAACCCTATCCCGAGCCTGCGCTCGCAACGGGTCTGGCTTTGCTCTACGCTTGCGACCCTGCCGATGCCCAGGCAATGGAGGAAATCATGGTGTTCTCACGGCTTGTCCGGATTCTTGCCGCCTGCCTTCTCCTCGCGGCGCCGGCGCTTGCCGCGCCGCTGACCCTGACCGGCGAGGTCTATTATCGCGAGCGCATGGCGCTGCCTTCCGGGGCGACGCTGCATGTCGGCCTCGTCACCCTGCCCGGCGGCCGCCCGGTGGTGGGCGCCGGCGCCAGCGTCACCGCGCGCGGCCAGGTGCCGATCGCCTTCACGCTCAATATCCACTCCGATGTCGCGGCGCTCGGGGGCGCATTCGGCCTCGTCGCCGAAATCAAGCTCAATGGCCAGGTGCTGTTTCGCAGCGCTGAAGCCGTTCCGGTCGATGTATCCCGCCCCAAACCGGTTTCCATTCTCGTGACAAGACAGGCGCAAAAACCCGTGGACCCAACGCCGCCCGCCCCCAACCCCGCGCTGCTCGATACGGTCTGGCGCGTCACCAGCATTGGCGGCAAGCCGGTGGTGAGCGGCACCCGGCCGATAACCCTGTCCATTGCCTCCGATCTGCGCGCCAGCGGCAGCGGCGGCTGCAACAATTACGTCACCGAAGCGACCGTGCTCGCCAGCAAACTGATATTCGGGCCGGCGGCCGCCACCAGAATGGCCTGTGCCGACCCGATGATGGCGCAGGAAAGCGCCTATTTCGCCGCTCTCGCCGCCGTCGCCGGCTTCGAGCTCGATGATACCAGCCTGCGCCTGCTCGATCCGGCAGGCATACCGCTTGTCGGTCTCGTGCGTCAGGAGAACTAGACCTTGGAAATCGCCACCTTCATTTCCCGCCTGCTCGACGTCATCGAACACGACATCATTCCCAAGACCGCGCGCGGCGTCGCTGCCGGCAACAAGCTTTTCGGCGCCGCCATCCTGCGCAAGGCGGATCTGTCGGTGGTGATCGCGGAAACCAATAACGAAACCGAAAACCCGCTCTGGCATGGCGAGATGCACGCCATCAAGCGGTTCTATGAACTGCCGGCTGAGGGGCGCCCGGCGCCCAGCGATTGCCTGTTCCTGACCACGCACGAGCCCTGCTCGCTTTGCCTGTCCGGCATCACCTGGTCGGGCTTTGACAATTTCTATTATCTGTTCAGCCACGAAGACAGCCGCGACAGCTTCGCCATTCCCTACGACATCCAGATCCTGCAGGCCATTTATGCCGTGCCCGATCCCCAGACCGGCACCGTCCCGCCCGACCGGCCGCTCTATAATCGCAGCAATGCCTTTTTCACCAGCCACGGCATCCAGGCCATGGTCGCGGCGCTCGACCGCACCCACAAGGAAGAGCTGCTGGCGCGGATCGACGAGATTGCCGGCGCCTATGCCGATCTGTCGGCCACCTATCAGCGCGACAAGGGCCAGAAGGGCATTCCCCTGGCCTGATCAGCCCTTGCCCTTGCGCACCGATTTCAGCGGCCCGCGCAATGGCGCCCCGGCCGGGCGCGGCGCCGGCGTGGGTGGCAGGCGCATGGCGCTCCACAACAGCAATTGCGCGCCCAGACCCGCCGGCGCGGCGCTAATCGATCTGGACATCGGCGGTCTCATTGTCGGTGGAAAGGGGTGGCGCCTCGGCGAACGAGGCCGCCAGGACGATGAAACTCATCGCCATCGTGAACAACAGCGCGAGAAAAAGCTGGTGGGGCGCGATTTTCAGCATGGTCAGGTGCTTTTCTTCAGCCTTGTCGGCGTTAGCCCGATCACACGAGCGTGACCGCCGTTGGGCATAACGCCGAACCACCAATATCGCTCCCGCCATGAACGGCTCACGAATGCGTGATCAAACCATTCATCTGTCCTGCGCTCATGCCAGCCATGCCCCGCCGAACCATTTGCCCTCCCGGACGTTGTTTTGAGTAACGTTCCAGCAATTCAAGGGTCAATCATGTCCGAACCGGGCCTCCTGCCGGGCAGCGTTTCGCCGCTGCTGGCCATCTTCACCGATTTCGACGGCACGCTGGTGGAAATCGCTGAAACCCCCGACAGCATCGACGTTCCCACCGATCTTGCCGAGCAACTTGATCGCATCCTGCACGAATTCGACCACGCGTTCGCGCTCATCACCGGCCGCGAGATTGCCGATATCGACCGCTTCCTCTCGCCGCTGCAATTGCCGGTCGCCGGCGCGCACGGCTCTCAGCGCCGCCGCGCCGATGGGACGCTGGAACAGCTGGACGAAGGCCTGATCGCCGCCGCGCAGGCAATCGTTCAGGCCATCGAGCCGCTTGCCACCGCCCACCCGGACCTGCTGATCGAGCCCAAGGAGGGCGCGGTGGCGCTGCATTTCCGCCAGGCGCCCGAGCTTGAACGCGCTTGTCACATCGCCATGGAAGAGGCGCTCTTCGACCACCCCGATTTTACCCTCGTGCCCGGCAAGATGGTGCTCGAGGCCCGCCCTTCCGCCTTCGACAAAGGCGGTGCCCTGCGCGCCTTCATGCAGGAAGAGCCCTTCGCCGGTCGCGTTCCCATCTTTATCGGCGACGATCGCACCGACGAGGACGCGTTTCGCGCCGCCCAGGAACTTGGCGGGGTCGGCATCAAGCTCGGGCCGGGCAGCACGGCGGCCCGCATGCGCATCGCCGATGTCTCCTCGGTGCATGCGTTGCTGCGCGGCCTCGGCGAAATCGCCACGCGCGAGCGGCCGCTGCCGGAGACGCTCCCCCACTAACACCGAAGCCGCACGCATCGGGGCGCGCTGCCCCTGACCAGCTTAGGGCATCGGACCGAAAAATGTACTCACGGTTTTCGGACAATCCGATGCGCAAACAAGGAATTAGAGCGGCGATTTGCGTTCGACAGATGGCACGCCGCTCTAGAAAAGAGGCATGAGAATATGAGTCGCATCGTCGTCGTTTCCAACCGGACTCCGAGCAAGGGGCCCGCCGCTGGCGGTTTGGCGGTGGCCTTGCGAAAAGTGCTTTTGGAGCGCGAGGGCTTCTGGTTCGGCTGGTCGGGCAAGCTGGCCGAAGACCCCGCGCCGCAAGCGCGCCTCGAAGACATCGACGGCATCAAGGTGGCCCAGATCGATCTCACCCGCGACGATCACCATGCCTATTACGCCGGATTTTCCAATTCCATCCTCTGGCCCAGCTTCCATTTGCGGCTCGACCTCGCCACCATCGAAAGCCATTGGTACGAGGGCTATCGCCGGGTCAACGCTCAGTTCGCCCGCGCCCTGTTGCCGCTTCTGCGGCCGGGAGACGTGATCTGGGTCCACGATTACCACCTCATTCCCCTGGCTTCGGAATTGCGCCGGCTGGGCGCGCGTAACCGCATCGGTTTTTATCTCCACATTCCCTTCCCCACACCCGACGCGCTCTACGCCATTCCCAACCATGCCGAACTGATGCGCGACCTCTCGCGCTATGATCTCGTCGGCCTGCAGGCCCGGCGCGATGTCGCCGCCTTCACCGAATTCGCCGAACATCAGTCCCCCTCGACCTTCATCGGCAATAGCCAGGACCATATCGACTTCAGCCGCACCGAAGTCGCCGCCTTTCCCATCGGCTCCGATCCCGACGCCTTCGCTACTCTCGCCACCAGCCCCGCCGCCATCAAGATGATCCGCCGCATGGAGCGGGCGCTGGGGGAACAACGCCTGGTGCTGGGCGTCGACCGGCTCGATTATTCCAAGGGCCTGCCGCAGCGCGTCGAAGCCTATGAAAAGCTCCTCGCCAACAATGCGCGCCTCCGCCGCCATGTTCACATGCTTCAGGTGGCGCCCCCCTCGCGCGACACCATCAAGGAATACCAGGAAACCAGCGACACGCTCGATGCCATTTGCGGCCGTGTCATGGGCCATTTCGCCGAGCCCGACTGGCAACCGCTGACCTATGTCAAACGCGCCTATGGCCAGCCCAGCCTGGCCGGCCTTTATCGCCTGGCTCGCGTCGGTCTCGTCACCCCGCTGCGCGACGGCATGAACCTCGTCGCCCATGAATATGTCGGGTCGCAGAACCCGCAAGACCCCGGCGTGCTGGTGCTGTCGCGCTTCGCCGGCGCCGCCGAGATTTTTCCCGATGCGCTGCAGGTCAATCCCTTCGACACCGACGAAACGGCCGAAGCCCTGCGCATCGCTCTCGACATGCCGCTCGAAGAGCGCCGAGCCCGTTGGCAATCGCTGATGGACGCGGCCCGCCAGCACAATGTCATGGATTGGGCCGTGAGCTTCCTCGCTCGCCTCGCCCCTGGCGGCACCGAGGCGAGCGCCACGCGCGACATTCTCTATCTGGCGTCCGTGGCCTGAGAGCGATCCACCAGCCTTACCAAACCGTCACCCAGCTCTCCGTGTTGTAACGCCCCTTCCTGGGCGCGCCGCGTTATGCATCGATCAGCACATCCGTTGAGGAGTTGAGATCATGCCCACTTTGAGCCGCCGCGACGCCTTCCGCGCCCTCGCCGTCACCGCTTCAGGCGGTCTGGTGATGACACAGGCCGCCTTTGCCCAGGAAGCCGGCGCCAGCGCCCGCCAGACTGCCGCGCTTTTGCAGGGCGCCGATGTCTGCGCCATCATTCCCGAGGTCACCGAGGGCCCCTATTATTTCGACCCGGCGCTGGAGCGCATCGACATCACCGAGGCCCGGCCCGGCATTCCCCTGCGCGTGCGCCTGCAGATCGTCGATGCCGATTGCGCTGCTTTCGAAGGCGCCCGCGTCGATATCTGGCATTGCGACGCCACCGGCGTCTATTCCGGCTATCCCGGCCAGGGCGATGATGGCAGCGTGGACACGACCGGCCAAACCTTCATGCGCGGCACCCAGTTCGCCGACGCCAATGGCATCGTCGAATTCGAAACCGTCTATCCCAGCTGGTATCGCGGCCGCACCACCCATATCCATTTCAAGGTCTTCATCGCCCAGAACGTCATCCTCACCGGGCAGATGTTTTTTCCCGATGCGCTCTCGGAATATATCTATCTCAACGTCGCGCCCTATAGCGATCGCGCCAGCACCCGCGACACGCTCAACTCCAATGACAGCATCGCCGCGCAATCGACCCGCGCCGCCTATGCCTTCCTCAAGGAGCTGGACGAAGAATATCTCGCCGCCATGATCATCGGCGTCGATCCCAATGCCCGCTCGTCCATCGGTTTTTCCTTCGGCGGCGGCGACCGTCCTCCGCCGCCAGCCGGCGACATGGGCGGCCCGCCGCCCGAAGGTGGTCGGGGCGGCCCCATGGGCGGTCCGACCGGTACGGCCGACCGCACCACGCTGACCCCGCCGGTGCGAAAATAGAGCATGTCTGCCGAAAGTGGGGACTGGAGCGGCAATTTGCGTGCGAGGGAACGCACGCCGCTCGAAAGCGAATGACGCTGATCTGAAACAAACGCGACGCGCTTCAGCGGCCCATGGAGGCCAGGGGCGGCGAGCCGCCGTCGCGTCCCACCACGACCGGCAGACCATGCCGCTCCGCCATCACCAGCCGGCCCAATCGCGTCAGGCGCAGGCCGCGCGGGGTGATCTCCGCCAGCTTGTGAAAACAGAGCGCGCGCTGCAGGGGCCACTCGACCTGAAGCTGCGGCTCGCCCGTCATGGCGAGCATCACCAATTGCTCCTGCATCTTGAGCATGGTCCAGTCGATCCGCTCTGCTCTGCCAAACATCGCCATTTTTCGCCTCCGCCGCGCCGCATCGTCCCTCGCTCAACGTGCGGGCGGGCCGCTGGTTGCCGATGATTTCCACATCGGGGAGCCGATCCCTCCCCCTCAGGCAAAAATCGGGTACCGGATTTGTTCCCGAGCCTTTACAATCGCGCGCGAGTGCAAAGGGGAATCGTCATGCATCTGCTGCTCGTTGATGGCTCGGGCTATATTTTCCGCGCCTTCCACGCTCTGCCGCCGCTCAGCCGCAAGTCGGACGGGCTGCCGGTGGGCTGCGTGCAGGGCTTCTGCAACATGCTGTTCAAGCTGACGCAGGACATGGACGGGGCGGAGCCCCCCACCCATATGGCGGTGATTTTCGACGCCAAGGGCAAGACCTTCCGCGACGACATCTATCCCCAATACAAGGCCCAGCGGCCGCCGGCGCCCGAGGAACTGGTGCCGCAATTTCCCCTCACCCGCTCGGCCACGCGGGCCTTCTCCATTCCCTCCATCGAGATGGAAGGCTGGGAAGCCGACGACATCATGGCGACCTACGCCGCTTTGGCACGCGCGGCGGGGATGAAGGTGACCATCGCCTCCTCGGACAAGGATCTGATGCAGCTCGTCGAGCCCGATGGCTCGATCCAGCTGCTCGACACCATTCCGCGCCCCGGCCAGCCGCCCCTGCGCTGGATCGGCCCCGAGGAGGTTTTCACCAAGTTCGGCGTCACCCCCGACAAGGTCATCGATGTGCAGGCCTTGTGCGGCGACAGCGTCGACAACGTTCCCGGCGTGCCTGGGATCGGCGTCAAGACGGCGGCCGAATTGATCAACACCTATGGCGATCTGGAAACCCTGCTCAGCCGCGCCGCCGAGATCAAGCAGCCGGCGCGCCGGCAAAAGCTGATCGACAATGCCGAGCTTGCCCGCATTTCCAAGCGCCTGGTGACGCTCGAGCAGCGCGTGCCGGTCGAGCTCGACCTCGACGGCCTCATCCGCCAACCGATCAATCCCTCGACGCTGTTTCCTTTCCTCAAGGCGATGGAATTCAACACCATCAGCAAGCGGTTGGGAACGCTGCTCGAAGCCAATCCGGACGATTTCGAGGCCGATCCGGAACTGCGCGCCGGCGGCAGCGCCGACATTCCCGGCGCGCCACAAAAGTCCACCTCGCTTTCGGTGGCCAAGGCCAAGCTGGCCGCCAATGTGGTGCCCGGCTCGGGTCCGGCCCGCCACGCCGCCGAAGAGCATGCGCGGGTCAAGGCCATCCCGGTCAATTACGACGATTACGACATCGTCACCACGCCCGAGCAGCTGTCGCGCTGGGTGGCGAAAATCATCGATGTGGGCTTTGTGGCCGTCGACACGGAAACCACCGGGCTCGATCCGCAACAGGCCGATCTCGTCGGCATTTGCCTGTCCACCCGCATCGGGGAAGGCTGCTATATTCCGGTCGGCCACGCCAAGCCTGGCGATCTGCTCGGCGGCGGCGGCCTGGTCGAGGGGCAATTGCCCCTTCGCGCCGTGCTCGACGCGCTCAAGCCCGTCCTCGAAGACCGCGCCATCCTCAAGATCGGGCAAAACGTCAAATACGACATGGAAGTGCTGATGCGCTACGGCATCACGCTGGCGCCGGTCGATGACACCATGCTCATTTCCTATGCGCTGGACGGCCCCCGCTATAATGGCATGGACGTGCTGGCCGAGCATTGGCTCGACCACAAGACCGTCAGCTTTGCCGAGCTGGCCGGCACCGGCAAGAACCAGAAGACCTTCGATCAGCTCGAGATCGCCGCCGCCGCCCGCTATGGGGCCGAGGATGCCGATATCACCCTCAGGCTCTGGCATGTGCTCAAGCCCCGCCTTGCCGCCGAAAACGCCACGACGCTCTACGAAACCCTCGAACGCCCCCTGGCCCCGGTCCTCGCCCGCATGGAAGCGCGCGGCATCACCGTCGACCGGCAGATCCTTGCCCGGCTCTCCGGCGACTTTTCCCAGCGCGCCGCCGCCTTCGAGGCCGAAGCGCACGCATTGGCCGGGGAAACCTTCAATCTCGGCTCGCCCAAACAATTGGGCGAAATCCTCTTCGGCAAGATGGGGCTCGAAGGGGGCAGCAAGACCAAGACCGGCGCCTGGTCCACCGGCGCCGACGTGCTCGAAGACCTGGCCTTGAAGGGCATTCCGCTCGCCCGCACTATTGTCGACTGGCGCCAGCTGACCAAATTGAAGGGCACCTATACCGACGCCCTGCCCACCTATATCAATCCGCGCACCGGGCGGGTCCACACCTCCTATTCGCAGGCCTCGGTGCTCACCGGACGGCTCTCGTCCAACGATCCGAACCTGCAGAACATCCCGGTGCGCACCGAGGACGGGCGCAAGATCCGCACCGCCTTCATCGCCCCGCCCGGCAAGGTGCTGATTTCGGCCGACTACAGCCAGATCGAGTTGCGCGTTCTCGCCCATATCGCCGATATCGGGGCGCTCAAGGACGCCTTCGAGGAAGGCCTCGACATTCACGCCATGACGGCATCGGAAATGTTCAACGTGCCGGTCAAGGACATGCCGAGCGAAGTGCGCCGCCGCGCCAAGGCGATCAATTTCGGCATCATCTACGGCATTTCCGCCTTCGGCCTCGCCAATCAGCTCGGCATCGGCCGCGCCGAGGCGGGCGACTATATCAAGACCTATTTCGAGCGCTTCCCGGGCATTCGCGACTATATGGACGCCCAGAAGATGCGGGTGAAGGCCGATGGCCATGTCACCACCATTTTCGGGCGCAAGATCCAATTCCCCAATGCCAATTCGGGCAACCCCAGCGAACGCGCCTTTGTCGAGCGCGCCTCGATCAACGCCCCCATCCAGGGCTCGGCCGCCGATATCATCCGCCGCGCCATGATCCGCATGGAGGGCGAATTGCAAAAAACGGGCATCGAAGCCGATATGCTGCTGCAGGTGCATGACGAGTTGATCTTCGAAGTGCCCGAAGGCACGCAAGACGCCGCCATCCCGGTGATCCGGCGCGTGATGGAAGGCGCCGCCGAACCGGCGGTGCGGCTGACCGTGCCGATCCGGGTCGACGCGCACGCGGCCAGGAACTGGGACGAGGCGCATTGACGCCCGCGGGCGAAAAAGAAGAAATCCTCACCGGCGGCGGCCGCAGCGATGTGCGCCGGATTGGCGATGTCGTCCACCGCCAAACCGGACCATGGGCGGGGTCGGTCCACGCTTTTTTGCGCTTTCTCGAAGAGGAGGGCTTTTCCGCTGCACCGCGTGTCGTCGGCGACGGCTTCGACGCCCAGGGCAGAGAAACCTTGAGCTATCTCCCGGGCGCCTCGCCGCATCCCGGCCCTTGGCCGGACGAGGCCCATTTTGCTCTTGGACAGATGCTGGCCGAACTCCATCGTCTCAGCCGCAGGTTCACGCCGCCGCCCGAGGCGCTCTGGCGCCCTTGGTTCGGCCGCGATCTGGGCAAGGGGACGCGCCTCATCGGCCATTGCGATCTGGGGGACTGGAACATTCTAGCCGACAATGGACGGCCAACCGCCTTCATCGATTGGGAACAGTCCGGCCCCGTCGATCCGCTGGTGGAGCTGGCGCAATTGTGCTGGCTCAACGCCCATCTTTTCGATGATGATCTGGCCGAGCGCCTCGGTCTGGCCGCCCCGGCCGTCCGTGCCCGGCATCTGACTGCCATCGCCGATGGCTACGAGCTTCCCCGCGCCAGCCGCCAGGACCTCGTAGACACGATGATCCTGCTGGCGCTGCACGACACGGCCAATGAAGCCATCGAAGCGCGGATCACACCTGAAAGCATCGATCCGGCACCGCTTTGGGCGCTGGCATGGCGCGCCCGCAGCGCCGCCTGGATGGACCGCAACAAGACGCTGTTGGCAATATAAGGCACCCAAGCCTCAGGCCGGGTCGAAATCGCCCGATCGGCTGACTTCGACCATGCCGGAGGCAAAGCGCCGCGCGTTTTTGACGTAGCGGTCGGCCGAGGCCGCAAGTTCCGCTTCCGCCTCCGGCCCTAGGGTGCGGATCACCTTTCCGGGCGCGCCGACGACGAGGGAGTTGTCGGGGATTTCCTTGCCTTCGGTGATCAGCGCATTGGCGCCAATCAGACAGTTCCTGCCGATCCGGGCGCCGTTGAGCACGGTGGCGCCCATGCCGATCAGCGTGTTGTCGCCGATGGTGCAGCCATGCACGATGGCCGCATGGCCGATGGTGCAATTGGCGCCGATGCTGAGCGGAAAACCCTTGTCGGTGTGCAGGACGGTATTTTCCTGCACATTGGTGCGCGCGCCGATGGAAATGCGCTCGATATCGCCGCGCGCCACCACGCCGAACCAGATGCCGGCTTCCGGCCCGACGACGATATCGCCGACCAGCACCGCGTTAGGGGCGATGAAGCCGACATCGGGATCGATTTCCGGGGCGGCGCCATCGAGCGCGTAAATGGGCATGTGGTTCTCCCTGTTTTGGACAGTGTATTACGGTCCGGCGCTTGTCTCCACCCCCACCCCATACGCCTCGCGCATCTGGGCGATCTGCGCCAGTGTCGCGTGGAAAAGGCTCCAGTCGTCGCTCTCGGCGATCGGCGCCCAGATCGCTTCCACCTCGTCGATCAGCATGGTGCGCGGCGTGAGCCGGGCGAAATAAGCGTGGTCGAGATTGACGGTATCGGTCGGGGCGAACCCTTCGAGCGCGTCGGCGACGGGCCGGAAGGCCTCGCTCGCATAAAATGACGCCGCGGGGCTCGACGCCGCCCGCTCGGCGCTCAGCCTGCCACCGCGCCAGTCGAAGAAAAACTGCTCGTAAGGGGCCTTGCTGGCCGCCAGAAAGCCAAAGAGCGTGGTGACGAAGGCGCTGTCGCTTTCGGTGTCGCGCGGCTCGAGGCCCAGCCGCCCCAGAATGGTTTTCGGCAATTCGGCGCGGAACACCGGCCAGACCGAATTGAGCGCCGGCTCCAGCGCCGCGATGGAGGAAAGCGGCACGAGACATTCGGCCAGCCGCGTCAGGTTCCAGGCCAGCGTGTCGGGCTGGCGCCCGAAACCATAAAGCCCGGTCTCGTCGAAATAGGCGGCGGTGAAATCGGGATCATAGACGGGCAGGAAGCGCCAGGGTCCATAATCGAAGCTCTCGCCGGTGATGTTGATATTGTCGGTGTTGAGCACGCCATGCACGAAACCGGCGCCGGTCCACTGCGCCCCCAATCGCGCCACATTGGCCACCACCGCCTCCAAAAAGGCGGCCGCCTTGTCGGTGGCGCCTTCCAGCCCCGGATAATAGTGAGCGATGCAGTAATCGAGCAATTTGGCGAGATTGGCCGTATCCTCGAGATAGGCAAGGCGCTGGAAGGTGCCGATGCGGATATGGCTGTGGCTCAAACGCGTCAGAACGCTGGAGCGGGTGGGGGAAGGTTCGTCGCCGCGCCAGAGCTGTTCGCCGGTCTCGACCAGACAAAAGCTCTTCGAGGTATAGACGCCCAGCGCCTCGAGCATTTCGGTGGCGAGAATTTCGCGCACCCCGCCCTTGAGCGTCAGCCGCCCGTCGCCGCCGCGCGACCACGGCGTCTTGCCCGAGCCCTTGGTGCCGAAATCGAGCAGGCGCCCATCGACCGGGTCGATGCATTGGGCAAACAGAAAGCCGCGCCCGTCGCCCAGATCGGGGTTATAGGAGCGGAACTGGTGGCCGTGATAGCGCAGCGCCAGGGGCTGGGCCTGGGCGCCGGGCAGAGGCTCGAAACGGCCGAAATGGCGGAGCCAGTCCGCCTCGCTCAAGCCTGCCAGCCCCAGGCGCTCGGCCCAGCGCCGGTCGCGGTGACGCAACAGGGTCTGGGGGAAATCGGCCGGGGCGACGGGATCGAAAAAATCGCTGCCGAGGCTTTGATGAAAACAGGCGGGGATAAAGCGGGTCATGGTGATAA
Source organism: Devosia sp. (assembly GCA_026126125.1). Lineage (GTDB taxonomy): Bacteria > Pseudomonadota > Alphaproteobacteria > Rhizobiales > Devosiaceae > Devosia. The sequence continues at coordinate 15,530 of JAHCJW010000021.1, read as the reverse complement.
AATTCCGGCGCGCCGTCCGGTTCCCTGCGAGCGCAATCCGGCTTTGCGCCCGGATGTCTGGCGATTGTCGTCAAATCAGCCTATATCATCTCCAATGATCCAGCTCGCCCCCTTCCAGGCCGCCATTTTCGACATGGACGGCACCCTGCTCGACACCGAAGCGCTGTTCAAGACCATCGTCTTCGAGGTGTGCGCCGATCTCGGCTTCGAGATGACCGACCATGTGCATAGCGGCATGGTGGGATCGAGCCACGAGCGCACCAATCAATTGCTCATCGAAGCCTATGGGGTGAGCTTTCCCTATTCGCTGTTCGACGAAAAATGCCGCGTCACCATGCGCGCGCGCAGCCAGGATGGCGTGCCGCTCAAGCCCGGCGTGCGCGAATTCATCGCCGCGCTGCACGAGAACAATATCCCCACCGCCGTCGCCACATCCTCGCGCAATCCCCATGCCCAGCACCATCTGGGCGCGGCGGGCCTGCTTGACCTGTTTGAAACCGTGGTGACGCGCGACGATGTGGTCAATCCCAAGCCGCATCCCGAGCCCTATCTGATGGCGGCGGCCCGGCTCAGGGCCGATCCGGCCTCGTGCCTGGCGCTGGAGGACAGTTTTGCCGGGGTGCGCGCCGCCCATGCCGCCGGCATGCAGACCGTGATGGTTCCCGATCTGGTGCAGCCATCCGAGGAGATCCGCAAGCTCGGTATCGCGATCATGGACAGTCTGATGGATGTCCACCTGGCGGCCTTCCCGTTTAAGAATTGATCCGGCGCCAAAGCCGGTAAAATTCTCCTTTTCTGCGCAAGCTTCGATTCAGCCTAAGTTAAACCCATGAATTTCATGGGTTTTCTTTTGCGTGCTCCGCCATTAACCGTGTCTTAAGAAGCTAAGGCCTATGGTTAACCAGCCGTAAATTTTGGCTTCCATCTCCTTGCCGGCTTGGCTAGTGTGCCTGCCGTGCAAGACGGGTCGCGACGCCGACCCAACCAGAAGGCCCGCCGGAAGCACCGGACGGGCTCAGGGGCAAGGACGGGGCATTGACTGCAAGCTGGCGGACGAAAATCCTGCGCGTGGCATCTCATGCCGCAGCACTGGCGGCGACGGTTCTGGTTGCCGGCGTCGTTGTCTCGCCTCTCGCCGTCAAGGCCAATGAAGCCGAACTGGTCCTGCCGCTCGCCATTCCGGCCCATGTCGCGCAGCTGCGCCTGCAGCCGGCCCTCGGCGCCACCGCGGTGCCGGTCGAGCCGGGCCAGCAGCCGCTGACCGATGCGCTGCTCGCCAATTACGTCAAGCGCCAGCAGCAATTGCGCGCGGTCGAGGTTACCCCCGAAGGCCCGCAGGCCCCGCTCAACGCCGAAATGCTGATGGGCTATATCGCTCGCGGCTCGTTTAGCGGCAGCAATCCGGCCCTGTCGGCCATCGACAGTTTCATGGCGCCCGCCGCCCGCCCGCGGCCCAGCGTCACGCCCGATCTGCTGGCTGCCTATATCGAAAGCGGCTATCAGCCCACCGCCAAGCGCGTGGAAATCGCCAATGCCGAGCGCGAATGCCTGGCACAGGCGATCTATCACGAGGCGCGCGGCGAGAGCGCGGATGGCCAGCTGGCGGTGGCCAATGTCATCGTCAACCGCGCCCGCTCCAACCGCTATCCGTCATCCTTGTGCGGCGTCATCTATCAGAATGCCGACAAGGGTCGTCATCGCTGCCAGTTCACCTTCGCCTGCGATGGCCGCGACAATACTCCGCGCGAGCGTCAGGCCTGGGCCCGCTCGATGGCGCTGGCCAACGACGTCTATGCCGAATTCGCCACGGGCGAGGAGATCGGCGCCCTGCCCCGCTCGGCCCTGTTCTACCACACCACCGCCGTCCGCCCCTCCTGGTCGAACACCTATAACCAGGTGGCCCAGGTCGGCGCGCATGTGTTCTATTCGCCCAACTGAGCGGCGAGCCATCATCGGGTAAAGAAAAAGGGCGCCGGATGGGCGCCCTTGTCGTTTATTCCGCCGCCTGGGCCAGTTGCGGCCCCGGCTCGGCATCGGCAGCGTCGCCGAACTTGACGAAATTGTCGCGGAAGAGGCGCACCAGCTTGGCGGCCTGAGCGTCATAGGCGTCCGCATCGGCCCAGGTCTGGCGCGGGTCGAGCAATTTGGGATCGACGCCCGGCACCGCCACCGGCACGGCGAAGCCGAACAGCGGATCGACGCGCATTTCCACATTGTCGAGCGCCCCATCGAGCGCCGCGCTCAAGAGGCGCCGCGTCGAGGCGATGTCGATGCGCTTGCCCACGCCATAGCCGCCGCCGGTCCAGCCGGTGTTGAGCAGATAGGCCTGGGCGCCGCTCTGGCGCAGCCGCTCGGCCAGCATCGCGCCGTAGACGGTGGGATGGAGCGGCATGAAGGGGGCGCCGAAACAGGCCGAGAACGTGGCCTGCGGCTCGGTGACGCCGCGCTCGGTGCCGGCCACCTTGGCGGTGTAGCCCGACAGGAAATGATAGACCGCCTGTTCGGGCGTCAGCCGCGCCAGAGGCGGCATCACCCCAAACGCGTCGGCGGTGAGGAACACCACCGTCTTGGGCGTCCCCCCGACGCTGCCCGGGGCGATCGAGGGCAGAACGTCGAGCGCATAGGCGGCGCGGGTGTTTTCGGTCAGCGAGATATCGTCGAAATCGGGAATGCCGGTCTTTTCGTCGATGATGACGTTTTCGAGCACGGTGCCGAAACGCTGCGTCGCGGCGAAGATTTCCGGCTCGGCCGTTTCACTCAGCCGCACCGTCTTGGCATAGCACCCGCCTTCAAGATTGAAGACGCCGGTTTCGCTCCAGCCATGCTCGTCGTCGCCGATCAGCGGCCGGGCCGGATCGTTGCTGAGCGTGGTCTTGCCGGTGCCCGAGAGCCCGAAGAACAGCGCCGCCTCGCCCTCGGGCCCAAGATTGGCCGAGCAGTGCATGGGCAGGACGCCCTGGCGCGGAGCGTGGAAATTGAACAGCGAGAAAACGCTCTTCTTGATTTCGCCGGCATAGATGGTGCCGGCGATGATCACCAGATTGCGGCTCATGTCGAGCGCGATCACGGTGTCGGTGCGGCAGCCATGGCGGGCCGGATCGGCCTGGAAATAGGGGGCGTGCACGATGGTCACCGGCATCGCGTCGGCGCTGGCGGGGATGGTCTCGCCGCGACGGATCAGCAGATTGCGGATGAACAGCGCATGCCAGGCGCTCGGGGTCAGCACGGTGACGGCATATTGATGAGCCGGATCGGCGCCGGCCAGCAGATCCTGCCGGAAAAGAACCTGACCGGCCAGGTGCTGGCGCACATCGGCGAGCAGAATGTCGAAGTGCGCGGGCGAGAGGGCGCCCGAATTGTCCCACCAGACGCTGTCGGCGGTCAGCGCGTCCTTGACGATGAATTTGTCCTTGGGCGAGCGGCCGGTAAAGGCACCGGTCTTCACCGAGAGCGCGCCATGGGCGGTCAGCGCACCCCCACCCTGGCCCAGCGCCGCAGCAACCAGATCCGGGGCAATGGCGTTGTCGTTCAGCGACGCGGCAGCGCCGACAATTCCGGCTCGCAAGGCCCCATGATCGAACACAGTCATCTTTCCGTCTCCATATTGTCGCCAACGCGGCTGACGCGAGGAAAATACGAGGGACACCATCCCTTCAACCATCCCGAAAAGGGTCGTAAGACGGAAGTAGATGCGACCAAAGCAGGGGCAGACGACTGGCACGAGGCTTGGCCGCGCCTTATTTAACGCGTAATTGTCGCTTGCAACGTCCAACCAAGGCCCCGAGGCCGCCGGCGCGCAAGCGTCTTTTCGAGTGAATCTCGCAAGCGTCAGAACAAGAAAGGCAGCCCATGCCCAAGATCGCCCTGGTAGATGACGACCGCAACATTCTCACCTCCGTGTCTTTGACGCTGGAAGCGGAAGGATATCAGGTAGCCACCTATACCGACGGCGCTTCGGGCCTTGAGGGCCTGACGACGGACAAGCCCGATCTGGCCATTCTCGACATCAAGATGCCGCGCATGGACGGGATGGAGCTCTTGCGCCGCCTGCGGCAGAAATCGGACGTGCCGGTGATCTTCCTCACCTCCAAGGATGAGGAGATCGACGAATTGTTCGGCCTCAAGATGGGCGCCGACGATTTCATCACCAAGCCGTTCAGCCAGCGGCTCCTCGTCGAGCGCGTGAAGGCGATCCTGCGCCGCTCGGCGCCGCGCGATCCCTCCGCCGCTCCGGGCGCCGCCGCCGACGCCGCGCCCAGCAAGGCGCTGATCGAGCGCGGCTCGCTGGTGCTCGACGAAGAACGCCACACCTGCACCTGGAAGGGCCAGCGGGTGACGCTCACCGTCACCGAATTCCTCATCCTGCAGGCGCTCGCCCTGCGGCCCGGCGTCGTCAAATCGCGCAATGCCCTGATGGACGCGGCCTATGACGATCAGGTCTATGTCGATGACCGCACCATCGACAGCCACATCAAGCGCCTGCGCAAGAAGTTCAAGGCAGTCGACGACGATTTCGAGATGATCGAAACGCTCTACGGCGTCGGCTACCGCTTCAAGGAGCAATAAGACAAGAGGTGGTGACGCTCGACCCGCAAGCGGAAGAGACGCGATCCGGCTCCCGGCCGGAGGATGGAGACGATGCTGCGCCGCGCAAGCGGCGCGCCGGCTGGCGGCTGGCGCTGGCGCTGGCGCTGGCGCTGGCGCTGACGCCGGTGGCCAAGCTGGCCGTCGCGCTACGGCGTTTTCTCGATTTCACCATCTTTTCCAGCCTCACCCGCCGCATCGTCGTGCTCAATCTGGCCGGGCTCCTGGTGCTGGTGGTGGGCATTCTCTATCTCAATCAGTGGCGGGCGGGGCTGATCGATGCGCGCGTGCAGTCGCTGCGCGTCCAGGGCGAGATCATCGCCGCCGCCATCGCCGCCTCGGCGACGGTCGATAGCGACGTCATCTCCATCAATCCCGACCGCCTGCTCGAATTGCAGGCTGGCAATGTCTCCCCGCTCTCCTATTTCGACCCGTCGCTGGAATTTCCGATCAATCCCGAGCGGGTGGCGCCGCTCCTGCGCAATCTCATCACCCCGACCCGCACCCGCGCCCGCATCTACGACCAGGGAGGGCTGCTCATTCTCGATAGCGAGAATATCTATGCGCGCGGCGAGGTGATCCGGCAGAGCATCGACACTTCGGGCCAGAGCAGTTTCTTCCTCCTCGATTGGTGGAACGCCATCGTCTCCTGGGCGCCGGGCGACAATTTCTCGAAATATCAGGAATATGGCGCCGATGAAGGCACGCGCTATCCCGAAGTCGCCTCGGCCCTCCAGGGCGCGCCGGCCGATTTCGTGCGCGTCGACGACCACAACCAGCTGGTGGTTTCGGTCGCCGTACCGGTGCAGCGGATGCGCGCCGTGGTCGGGGCCATCCTGCTCTCGACGGCGCCGGGCGACATCGATTCGGTGGTGGCGCAGGAGCGCTGGAGCATTCTGCGCATCGCGCTGATCGCCACCGCGGTGCAGATCGTGCTCTCCCTGCTTCTCGCCGGCACCATTGCCGGGCCGATGCGGCGCCTCTCGGCGGCGGCCGAGCGGGTGCAGACGGCGGGCAATGCCCGCGCCGAAATCCCCGACCTCACCGACCGTCCTGACGAAATCGGCCATCTTTCAGGGGCGCTGCGGCGGATGACCGACGCGCTCTACAACCGCATCGAGGCGATCGAGCGCTTCGCCGCCGACGTGGCGCATGAGCTGAAAAACCCGCTGACTTCGTTGCGCTCCGCCGTCGAAACCCTGCCGCTGGCCAAGCGGCAGGAGGATCGCGACCGGCTCAACGCCATTATCCAGCACGATGTGAAGCGGCTCGACCGGTTGATCACCGATATTTCCTCGGCCAGCCGGCTCGACGCCGAACTGGCGCGCGAAAGCGCCGAAAAGGTCGATGTGGAAAAGCTGGCCGAAGCCATGGTCGCCATTCAGAAGGACATCGCCGCCGGCCGCGATGTCGATGTGGTGATCGGCAAGCGCAGCGGGCGCGGCCCGACCATCATCAATGGCCATGAGAGCCGGCTGGCGCAGGTCTTCGCCAATCTCATCGACAACGCCGTTTCCTTCTCGCCGCCGGGCGGCACGGTCACCGTGTCGGTCTCGACCGATACCGACGCCATCACCGTCACCGTCGCCGACGAGGGTCCCGGCATTACCGGCGATGTCGGGCGCATCTTCCAGCGCTTTTACACCGACCGGCCGGACAGCGAGAGCTTCGGCAACCATTCGGGGCTGGGGCTTTCCATCTCCAAGCAGATCGTGGACGCGCACAAGGGCACGATCAAGGCCCAGAACCGCTTGGACCGCTCGGGCGCGATGTTCACCATCGTGCTGCCGCGGGCGCGCAAATAGGCCCCGCCATGAGCAAGCCGCATTCGGTGCACGGTACGGGGCTTACGCTGGACGGCTTCGGCATCCTGCTGCGCGGCGCCTCGGGGACGGGCAAATCGCTGCTGACCCTGTCGCTGCTCGAGCATTGGGAGGGGCGCGGACGCCCCGCTTTTCTCGTCTCCGACGACCGAGTGGATCTGACGGCCGATGCGCAGGGGGTCGTCATGCATGCCCCGCCCCTTCTCACCGGCCTCATCGAATTGCGCGGCCGCGGCATCGTGCATCGGCCCAGCTGCGAATCGGCCCGGCTCGATTTGGTGGTCGATCTGGTGGCCGATTATGAGCGCATGCCCGAGGAAGAGGCCCTGGTCACCACGCTTTTGGGACATCGGCTGGCGCGCGCCCCGGTGCCTTCGGCGGCGCGGATCGGGCTGCGCCACCAGGAGCTTCTGGTGATCGAAGCGATGCGCGCAAGCGCCTTGCCGACGCGAACGTGACAAATTATTGCTTGCAACGCGGGGCCGTGGAGACAAGACTGGCGCCCGCTTGCCTGCCGCCTCGCAAGGGCGCGGCAGGCATGGGCACGACAGCCTGGGAAATAAAGGCATTCTTGCCGCCTTGGCAGTTTGGGGAGTGTGCATGATCGGATTGGTTCTGGTGACGCATGGGGCGCTGGCGGATGAATTCAAGCTGGCGCTGGAGCATGTCGTCGGCCCGCAGGAATATTGCGAGACCATCGCCATCGGCCCCGAGGACAATGCCGAAACCCGGCGCGAGGACATTCTCAAGGCCATCGACCGGGCCGAGAATGGCGATGGCGTGATCATTTTGACCGACATGTTCGGCGGCACCCCGTCCAATCTGGCCATTTCGGTGATGCAGAACCGGCAGGTGGAAGTGATCGCCGGGGTCAATTTGCCCATGCTGGTCAAGCTCGGCCGCGTGCGCAGCGATGTGACGATGACCGAAGCCGTCACCCTGGCCCAGGAAGCGGGCCGCAAATATATCACCGTCGCCAATTCCATCCTCGGTGGAGCCTCCTGATGGATGGCGATCGCGCCGTTGCCCAGCAATTGACCATCGTCAACCGCAAGGGCCTGCATGCACGGGCCTCGGCCCGTTTCGTGCGCACGGCGGAATGTTTCGACGCCACCATCAATGTCATCAAGGATGGCGCCTCGGTGGCCGGCAATTCCATCATGGGGCTGATGATGCTCGGCGCCGGCCCCGGTTCCACCATTCTGGTCCAGGCCAGCGGCAAGCAGGCGCGCGAAGCGCTCGAGGCCATCGTCGTGCTGGTCAATAACGGTTTCGACGAAGACAGCGACGGCGCGCCCGCCTGACGGCCGTTCCGCCCGGGCCCTTCCGACATCGCGGCGCCAGCGCCCCTCCCGCCTCCGCACTCGCTCCGGTGATTGGTGCCATTTGGCGAACGAAGCCTTCGCCATCGTTCCGATAGATGTCCGCCCCCGGCGCGCCTAGATTATCGGCAACAGATCAATCCAAGGAGGACCGAGATGATCGACACATCCGTCCAGACCAATGTTCGTTCCAAGCCCGTCCTGCCGCTCACCACGACGCTGGGGCCGGTGCACCTGGCTGTGACCGACCGCGCGCGGGCCCTCGCCATCTGGCAGGACGTGGTCGGCCTCGACCTGATCGGCGAAGACGGCAATCAGTTGCGCCTCGGCGCCGGCGGCAAGGTGCTGATCGTGCTCGAAACCGGGGCCACTCGCCCGGTCGTGCAGCGCAGCATCGGGCTCTACCACGTCGCCATCCACGTGCCCAACCGGGCCGAGCTGGCGCAGATGGCGGTGCGCGCCCTGCAACGCAATGTCCGCATTTCGCCCACCGACCATCTGGTGAGCGAGGCCATCTATCTGTGGGATCTCGACGGCAACGGCATCGAGATCACCTTCGAGACGCCGTGGCGCGGCACGCTGGGCGATCCGGACAAGGGCGAGACCTATGCTGTCACCGCCGATGGCAAGCCGCATTCGGGCCGCGAAGCCATCGATCTCGACGGGCTGCTGGCCGAGCTCGGCCCGGAGCCGGCGCTGGCCGCGCGCATGCCGGAAGGCACGCGCATCGGCCATGTGCATGTCCATGTCAACGATCTGCATGGCGCCATGACTTTCTACCGCGACGTCGTCGGTTTTGCCGGGTTTTTGCTGATCCACTCTTTCGGCATGGGCGATGTCGGCCTCGACTATATGCCGCATACGCTGGCCTTCAATATCTGGTCGGGCCCGCATGCCACCCTGCCCCCGGCCGGCAGCGCCGGCCTGCGCTGGTTCACCATCCGCCTGCCCGATGGCGACAGCTTCGCGGCGCTGCGCCAGCGCCTCGAGGCGGCCGGTGCCCCGATCGAAGCGCTCGCTGACGGTATCGAGACGCGCGACCCCTCGGGCAACCGCGTCAGGATCGTTCTCGGCGCCTGAGCTGGACGGATGATGTCCGCTCCTCGACAATGGCGAGCAAAGATCACAGGAAAGGAAGCCCCATGCGCAATTCCGACGCCGTTCTCACTTTCTGGTTCGACGAGCACACCGCGCAGGACTGGTTCGGCGGCAAGCCCGAATTCGACGCCGAAATCGAAACCGGCTTCGGCCAGACCCACGCAGCGGTCGCGCGCGGCGAAGCCTGGGCCTGGCGGGAGACGCCGGCAGGGCGGCTGGCCGAGATCATCGTGCTCGACCAGTTTTCCCGCCAATTGTTCCGCAAGCGTCCCGAGGCTTTCGCCCAGGATAAAATGGCGCTGACACTGGCCCAGGAAATGGTGGCGCAGGGGCTCGATCTTGGCTTCGAACAGCCCCGGCGCGGCTTCATCTACCTGCCCTATATGCACGCCGAAACGCCTATCGTGCAGGCCCAGAGCATCAAGCTCTACGAGGCGCTGGGCGACGAGAACCAGCTCGACTACGCCCTCAAGCACCGCGACACGGTCGAACGCTTCGGCCGCTTCCCCTTCCGCAACGCGGCGCTGGGCCGGACCAGCACGGCCGAGGAAGAGGCCTATATGGCAGAAGTGGGCAATCGAGGGTTTTGAGCCGCACCGGCGGCAAGGATAGAGCATCGGACCGAAAACTGTACTCACGGTTTTCGGTCCGATGCACAAACAAGGGATTAGAGCGACAATTTGCGTTCGACAGAACGCGCGCCGCTTTAGCCTGTCCCGAAACCGGGTCCCACTTTGGGCAGGGATGCTTTAGGGGCGGGCAAGCATCTCCAGGTTCCCTCGTCACCACCGGGTTTATCCCGGTGGTCCAGAGAGAGCCGGGCAATGCCGGCGCTCTCCAGCGCTGAAAACGAGGGCGTTTCTAAAACGCCCATTCGCCCTTGCGCATCACCGGCTCGGTGCTGCCATCGGCGTTAACGCCGTCGATATCGATCTTGTCCGAGCCGATCATCCAGTCGATATGGATGAGGCTCTTATTGCCGCCCTGGGCGAAGATCTGCTCGGGCGAGAGGCTCTTGCCGCCCTCGAAACAATCGGCATAGCACTGGCCCATGGCGATGTGGCACGAGGCGTTTTCGTCGTAGAGCGTGTTGTAGAACAGGATGCCCGAGGCCGAGATCGGCGAGGAATGGGGCACGAGAGCCACTTCGCCGAGCCGGCGGGCGCCCTCATCGGTGTCGAGCACCTTGCCGAACACGTCCTGGCCCTTGGTGGCCTTGAGCTCGACCAGCCGCCCGTCTTCGAAGCGCGCCTGGATATTCTCGATCAGCGTACCATTGTGGCTGAGCGGCTTGGTGGCGGCGACCGTCCCCTCGACGCGCAGGCGATGGGGGGTGGTGAACACTTCTTCGGTCGGGATATTGGGGTTGCAGGTCACCCCGTTCTTGGCTTCCGAGGCGCCGCCCTTCCAGCGATGGCCATCGGCAAGACCGATGGTGAGGTCGGTGCCCGGACCCTTATATTTCAGGGCGGAGAATGCCTTGCCGTTGAGCCAGGTCCAGCGCGCCTTGAGATTGGCGTTGTGCTGCTTCCAGGCGGCGATCGGGTCGTCCTGGTCGACGCGGCTGGCCTTGAAGATGGCGTCGGCCAGCTTGGCGACCGCCACCTCCTCGGCATCGTCGGGGAACACCAGCTTCGCCCAGGCGGGCGTCGGGTAGGAGACGATGTTCCAGTTGATGTCGAAGCCGGTGATCAGCTCCAGCGCCGGGCGATAGGCGGCCGAATTGGCGCGGTTGGCGCGCGACACCTTATCGGGGTCCTGCCCGGCCAGCATCATCGGGTTGTCGCCGGCGATGGCGAGGCGGGCGGCATTGTTCTTGAAGGCTTCGGCCATGCCGGCATAGAGCCAGCCGGCGGAGCGATCGAAACTGCGGTCATTGGCGAAGCGATAGCGGGCCAGCGTCGCCTCTTCATCCGAATAAAGGGTGGTGACCAGACCCGCGCCGGCCTTGTAGGCGTGTTCGGTGATGCGGCGCACCAGCGGGGCGGCCGTCATCGGCGCGGTAATCACCAGATCCTGCCCCTCGGCCAGTTGCAGGCCGACCTTGATAGCCACTTCGCCGAGCTTGTCGAGTTTGGCGGGATCGATGGATGTCTTGCTCACGGGGCTCTGCCTTTTTGCTTGGCTCTTGAATCGATGGGCCGGAGCCTAGCGCCCCGCAGGCCGGGGCGCCACCCGGACGGAGTGTAAAATCAGTTGATCGAGGTCAAAGCCACCGCCGCCGGGAACACCCAATATGACACCGGTTTCAGGAGGCTTTCATGACCGCTCAGACCCTCTATCTCGCCGCTGCTTTCTGCGCCTTCGGTCTTTTGGGCGCCTTTGTCGCCTATGGCCAGGTTCAGGCGCGCAGCCTGGCCGCGCAGAGGGTCAGTCCGCGCAAGCGGACTTAAAACTCGCCCTCGTCCAGTCCAGGCTGGACGAGGGGCGAGGCGAGCGGCAAGTGTGTGGCGCGGGGGCGCGCGACAGGGCCTGAACAGGCTCGCCCTGTCGTCCATCACCACTTGCCCGCTCGGCCGTCGCTCCAGGACGCTTCGTCCATGAGTGGCGGCCGGGCACGCCCGACATCCCCGCCTTGCCGCCCCCTGTGGCGCATCTGCATCACTGGCGAGATTGCGCCGCATAAGCCCATTGGCAAAGGCGATCGGTTTGGTTATCAAACCGGACGCCGCTTCAATTTTCAAACCATGGGAGGCGTTGCATGACAGCATTGATGTTCGCTTCCCCCTTTGGCAGCGCCCGACCTTAGGCCCCTGCCATACGCGGCCCGCCGTTCAAGGCCCGCCGCCCGCGGTTTTTACTTTCCTCGCAGCATGACCGGCCCCGCAAGGGTCTTTTCGCCGCCCGCTCATCCTGCGTCTTTCATTGACCCTTTCGCCAAGGACCGGCCACCGGAGAACGGGGCCGGCATGTCCAAGATGAGTCGCAAGAAATTCGATTTCCGCGCCGATGCGTTCCGCAACGTGCTCGGCTTCACCTTCCGCCATTGGCACCACCAGCCGGGCCGGATCGCCATCATCTGCGCCATCGTCATCACCGCCACCCTGGCGGAAGTGATGATCCCGATGTTTTCCGGCCGCATCGTCGATGCCATCGCCGGGCCGCCCACCTCGGCGCTCGAGGACGCGCGCAATGCCTTTTTCGTCGTCGTGGCGCTGGGCGCAACGGGCGTTGGCCTGCGCTATTTCGTCTTCCGCAACATCATCAGCCTGACCCTCAAGATGATGGCCGACATCGTCAATGACGGCTTCCACCGGGTGCAGCGCTTCTCGACCGACTGGCACGCCAACAGCTTCGCCGGCTCGACCGTGCGCAAGGTGACACGCGGCATGTGGGCGCTCGACGCGCTCAACGACATCCTGCTCGTCGCCCTTTTGCCCTCCTTCGTCATGTTGATCGGCGCCTCGGTGCTGCTCGGGCTCTATTGGCCGATCATGGGTCTGGTCGTGGCGCTTGGCTCGGTGGTCTACATCACCTTCACCGTTCTGATGTCGGTGGGCTATGTCGCTCCGGCCGCCAGCCTTGCCAATGCCTGGGACACCCGCCTCGGCGGAGCCCTCGCCGATGCGGTGAGCTGCAATTCCGTGGTCAAGGCTTTCGGCGCCGAACACCGCGAGGAAGACCGCCTGCGCCATGTGCTGGGCAAATGGGACAGCCGCACCCGCCGCACCTGGCGGCGCGGCACGCTCAACGGCACCATCCAGGGCTTCTTGATGGTGACCATGCAGGCCGGCATTCTGGGCACGGGCCTGTTGATGTGGCAGCAGGGCCTCGCCAGCGCCGGCGACATCACCTTCGTGCTGGCCATGTTCTTCGTCTTGCAGGGCTATCTGCGCGATGTGGGCATGCATATCCGCAACCTGCAGCGCTCGGTCAACGACATGGAGGAGCTGGTGGCGCTCTCGAGCATGAAGCTGGGGGTCGAGGACAAGGACGGGGCCGGGCCGATCGCCATCGGTGAGGGCGAAATCCGCTTCAACGACGTCACCTTCCAGTATGGCTCGCACCCGACCCCGCTCTATCGCGATTTTTCCGTCGCCATCGCGCCGGGCGAGCGGGTGGGGCTCGTCGGCCATTCGGGCTCGGGCAAGACCACTTTCGTCAAGCTCATCCAGCGCCTCTACGACCTCAAATCCGGCTCCATCACCATCGATGGGCAGGATATCGCCGAGGCCCAGCAATCGAGCCTGCGCGGCCAGATCGCCATCGTGCAGCAGGAGCCGATCCTGTTCCACCGCACGCTGGCGGAAAACATCGCCTATGGCCGCCCCTCGGCCAGCCGCGCCGAGATCATCGAGGCGGCCAGACAGGCCAATGCGCATGATTTCATCATGAACCTGCCCAAGCAGTATGAGACGCTGGTGGGCGAGCGGGGAGTGAAACTCTCGGGCGGCGAGCGCCAGCGCGTCGCCATCGCCCGGGCCTTCCTCGCCGATGCGCCGATCCTCATTCTCGACGAGGCCACTTCCAGCCTCGACAGCGAGAGCGAGGTGATGATCCAGGAGGCGATGGAGCGGCTGATGCAGGGGCGCACCACCCTGGTCATCGCCCACCGCCTCTCCACCGTGCGGGCGCTCGACCGGCTTCTGGTCTTCGACAAGGGGGAAATCGTCGAGGAAGGCGATCACGAAGCGCTCATTCGCCTGCATGGCGGCATCTATCGGCGCCTGTTCGAGCGCCAGGCGCTGGAGCTGACCAAGGGATTGGTGGCGTAACTTTAGACCATATCTGCCGAAAGTGGCTCCGGTTTCGGGAGACATGGGGCAAAACAAAGCCCGCGGAGCGAAAACTTCGCGGGCTCATCTGGTGGCGGCGATTTGCGTTCGACAGAACGCACGCCGCTCTGGCTCTCCCAAAAACCTCACGGCAGCAGCACGTCTACCCGCAGCCCTTCGCCGGGCTTGCTCTTGATCGACATCTGCCCACGATGGCGCTGGACGATGTGCTTGACGATGGCGAGCCCGAGGCCGGTGCCCTTTTTCCTGCGGCCGGTTTCGGCATCGATGCGATAGAAGCGCTCGGTCATGCGCGGCACATGCTCGGGCTCGACCCCCGGCCCGTGATCGACCACGCTGACCTGATGATGCAAACCGCCCCGGTCGATCGCGCTGAGTTCGACCTCCACCGACTTGCCGCCGGCGCCGTATTTGATGGCGTTCTCGATGAGGTTTTCGAACACTTCATATAGCTGGCTGCGATCCCCGGTCACCGGCACCGGCCCCTCGGGCAGGCGCAACACCACGTCGAGCGCCGCCGCCTGCGCCTGGATCTGCAGGCCCTCGCGCACATCGCGCAACAGGCCGGCCAGATCGACCTGACCGGTCGGGCGGACATGCTGATACATCTCGATGCGCGAAAGGCTCAAGAGATCGTCGATCAGCCGGCTCATGCGTTCGGCCTGACCGCGCATGATGCCGAGGAATTTTTCGCGCGCCGCCGCATCCTTGGCCGCCGGCCCCAGCAGCGTATCGATAAAGCCCAGCAAGGAGGCGAGCGGCGTGCGCAATTCATGGCTGGCATTGGCGACGAAATCGCTGCGCAGCGCATCGATGCGCTTGAGCTCGGTGAGGCTGTGGAAGCTCACCAGCAATTGCCGCTCGTCGTCGCTCTGCCAGTCGAGATCGGGCCGCACGAGCGGCGCCACCACCACCTTGTCCCAGGTTTCGTTGGGGATGGTTTCGTGCAGCTCGAAACTGCGCAGGGCGCCGCCGCGCAGCGCGCCATCGACGGCGGCGACCAGTTCGGGATTGCGCCAGACCAGCGTCAGGGCCTTGCCGGCCTGCGCATTGGGATATTGGCGCGCCGCCGCCGCGTTGCGATAGAGGATGATGCCGCGCCGGTCGATCAGGAGGCAGGGATCGCCCAGCGCTTCGGCCAGAGCGATTGTCGTCGGCCGGTCGAGACGCCCCGAGCCGGGCGCGGGCGATGGCGTCTCGGCCATCCGCGTCACCGTGGGGGCGGGCATTGGCCAGAGCAGCGCCAAGCCCAGGACGAGCGCCAGACCGAGCAGCGCCAGATCGAGGCGCAGGCCGCCGAACAGCACGAAAGCCGCGATCAGTCCGGCCCAGGCGACAAACAGGCCGGCCCAGGCTTTCAGCCGCGCCAGAAGGGCCTGGGCGCCGAACGACGCGCGGGGCGGGTGAGAATCGTCCATGTCTGGCCGCCGAATCACGGGAAAAAACCGCGCCCTTGCGCGGGATCGCCGTTTCTATCACGGTGAATGTAACAATGGAGCGACAGCGTGACCGACCCTTTCGAGAGCTTCGACATCGATGACCCCGACCTGCCCAAGGCAATCCGGCGGGGGGCCCTGACATCGGGACATTTTCCCTATGAGGCGGGAATGGACGGGAAGGAGTATGACACGCAGATGTATGGGCTGCAAAAGCAGCTGGTGCTGTTGCAGGCGCATATGGCCCGGGCCGGCGAGCGCATCGTCCTCGTCTTTGAAGGCCGCGACGCCGCCGGCAAGGGTGGCACGATAAAGCGTTTCCTCGAAAATCTCAATCCGCGCTACAATCTCATCGCGGCGCTGCCCAAGCCCAATGACCGCGAGCGCACGCAATGGTATTTCCAGCGCTATGTCGACTGGCTGCCGGCGGCGGGCGAAATGGTGCTGTTCGACCGCTCCTGGTACAATCGCGCCGTGGTCGAGCCGGTTATGGGTTTCTGCACCCCCGAACAGACGGATGTGTTTCTCGAC
>JAHCJW010000209.1 GCA_026126125.1 Devosia sp. | reverse complement strand
TGAGCCGTGTTGCTGTCCTGATATTCATCGACCAGCATATATTTGAACTTGCGGTGATATTCGGCGAGGACGCCCGGATTTTCGCGGAACAGCCGGATACATTCGAGCAGCAGATCACCGAAATCGGCGGCGTTGAGCGTTTTCAGCCGCGCCTGATAGTCGAAATAGAGCTTGCCGCCCTTGCCATTGGCGAAATAGCCGCTGTCGGCCGCCGGCACGTCCTTGGGCAGGAGGCCACGGTTTTTCCAGGCGTCGAGCATGCCGGCGAACTGGCGCGCCGGCCAGCGCTTCTCGTCGATATTCTCGGCTTCCAGCAGCTGCTTGATCAGCCGGATCTGATCGTCGGTATCGAGAATGGTGAAGCTGGGCTTGAGATCGACCAGCTCGGCGTGCTGGCGCAGGATACGGGCGGAAATCGAGTGGAAGGTGCCCATCCAGGGCAGGCCATCGAGGCTCGGCACCAGCTCGTGGATGCGCCTCTTCATCTCGCTGGCGGCCTTGTTGGTGAAGGTCACCGCCAGGATCTGGCTGCCCCAGGCCAGCCGCTCGGTCAGGATATGGGCGATCCGCGTGGTCAGCACGCGCGTCTTGCCCGTCCCCGCGCCGGCGAGCACCAGGAGTGGGCCCTCCGTCGTCAGCACGGCGTCGCGCTGCTCGGGATTGAGGCCGGCGAGATAGTCGGGCCCGTGCCGGCGCAACTGGCTGGTGATCGGCCCGCCTTGGGGGCGGGGCAGGGGGGCGGGTTCGGTCATGAACGATAAATCCATTGGCCGCGACACCGGGACAGGGCGCAGCCAAGCCTTGACGAATCTTATTTTGTTCTCGGTGCAATATAGGGTTGCCGACCGCTCCTGTATAGAAGCGGGGCCGCTCACAGCCGCGTTGCCGTGGGAGCGCGATTCATCCTCTCACACCCGGGCTGCGTCCGGGCGTGTGAACAATTAGAGCATCGGACCGAAAAGTGTACTCATGGTTTTCGGCTCATCCGATGCGCAAACAAGGGATTAGAGCGGCAATTTGCGTTCGACAGAACGCGCGCCGCTCTAGCGAAAGGGTCGGCTCGATCGCTCCCTCGTCCCTTGCGGAGAGAGGGTTGGCGTGAGGGGTGACGGCCCCTTGGCTTGAAACGCGAGACTGAACCCCTCATCCGGCCCTTACGCGCCACCTTCTCCCCTCAGGGAAGAAGGGAAAGAGGCTGCGCCACCGAACTGCAAGTCCAGCAGACCAAAAGCGCCCTTCCGACCCCTCCCATGCCGCTTTTGTTGTTCACGACCGCGCAAGACCAGCCCTGTGCGCTGCAGCCGGCCTTGCGCCAAGGCGTCAAGTGCCTACACTCGCGCCCGAAATCTGGTGGGCAGAACGCAAGCCGTGCTCAATCGCATCTATATCGTCGTCGGTCTGGTCGCCATCATCGTTTTGGCGGGGGCCTTCATTGCGCCGCGCTTCATTCAGTGGAGCGATTATCGCGATCGCATGGAAGTGCTGGCCTCGGGCGTGCTGGGGGCTGAGGTCACCATTGGCGGCGATATCGAGTTTTCCCTTTTGCCGCAGCCGCGCCTGGTGTTTTCCAAGGTCATCGTCGGCCCCGCTGACCATCCCGCCGCCAGCGTCGCCGGGGTCGAGGCGGAATTCGCGCTGATGAATTTCCTGCGCGATCGCTATGACCTGACGCGCCTTGTGCTGCGCGAGCCGGTCGTCAGCCTCGATCTCGATGACAGCGGCTTGTTGTCCAGCGGCGTTGATCTGTCCGGCGCCGGGGGCGGGGTGGCGCTCGACATGGCGCGGATCGAGAATGGCCGGGTGGATCTGAGCGATGCCCGCTCGGGCGAGCGCTATTCCGTCGGCGGCATCACCGGCGATTTGCGCCTGTCGAGCTTTGCCGGGCCGTTCCAGTTTCAGGGGCGCTTCGAGCAGGCGGGCGAACCCCACGAAATCCGCGTCAATAGCGGCGCGGCCGATGTCGATGGCACGGCGCGCTTTTCGGCCTTTCTCGCCCGTATCGGCGGTGCCTACAGTCTCAATCTCGATGGCGCGCTGACCGCCGGCATGGCGCCGAAATTCGACGGTCTCATGGTGTTTCGTCAGGCGCCGCCGCCGGCGGCCACGGCCGAACAGATTCGCGGCCATCTGGTGCTCGAAAGCAAGGTGACCGCCTCGACCGACCGGATCGTGCTCAATGGCTATACGCTGCTGCCCGACGAGAACCGGGCCGGCATGCGCCTTACCGGCGCGGCCAGCGTGCAACTGGGGGCGCGGCGCGGTTTCGAGGCGGTGGTGTCGGGCGGCGTCTTTTCGCTGCCGCCGCGTGATGCGGCGGAAGTGGCGAGCGAGATGCCCTATGAGCTGGTGCGGTTGCTGTCCGAATTGCCAGCGCCGCCGCTGCCGCCAATGCCGGGCCAGCTCGGCGTCGATCTGGCCGAAATCGGCCTGCGCGGCGCCGCGCTGCGCAATGTGCGGATCGATGCCAGTTTCGACGGCTCGGTCTGGCAGATTGCGCGCGCCGGCGCCGAATTGGCGGGCAATACCAGCGTTTCGCTGACCGGCGTGGCACGCAATATCGAGGGCGCGCCCGCCTTTAACGGCACGCTGAGCCTGGCCAGCGCCCGGCTCGATGCGTTTTCGCAATTGTGGCGCCGCGCGCGCGAAGACAGTCCGCTGATCAATATGGGGGGCCGGCTCGAAGGCCAGGTCATGCTCGGGGCCGACGCCTTCGGCTTCAGCCATGGCCGGCTGACGCTCAATGGCAAGGTGCATGCCGTCGAATTGCGCCTCGGTTTCGGGGATGAGCCGCGTCTCGATCTCGTCGGTCGCTTCGACGATCTCGGTCCCGTCGACAGCGCCGCCCTCGGCGCCCTGTTTCCCGATCCAGCCTCCGACGCCACTTTCGGCATCAGTTTTCCCCAGGGCAGTTTTGCGCTCAACACCCAATCCATCCGTCTGCTCGGCTTTGCCGCCGAGGACCTGATCGCCGAGGGCATTTGGTCGCCCGGGCAAATGCGGCTCAACCGTCTGGTCAGCAGCGATTTCGGCGGTATCGGTCTTGATCTGTCGGGCGTGCTCTCCGGCACTCTGGCCCAGCCCGGTATCGCCGCGAGCGGCCGGGTTCGCCTCGACAGCGGCGGCGCTCCGGCGCTGGCGGCGCTCTATGACCTCGTCGGCTTTTCCCCCGGCTGGCGGACGGGCGTGTCGCGCTTCGCCCCGTTCGACCTGCGGCTCGATCTGACCCCGGCCGCCGACGGCGGCGCCCAGGTGTTGACGCTCGATGGCGCGGCAGGCGCCGCGACGCTCAATCTGCGGGCCGATATGGCGAAGGGCCTCGGCGGACTTGCCCAGGACAATCTGTTGCTTTCGGCCGCGCTCGAAGCCGAGGATGGCGCGGCGCTGATGGCGCAGTTCGGTCTTGAGCGCACGGCGCCTTTTGCCGGCGAGGACGCCATGCTGGTCTCGCTGTTCGCCAAGGGCTCGGCCCCGGACGGCTTCGACGCGAGGCTCGCCGCCAGCCAAGGCGAGGAAACGGCGGCCTATGTCGGGTCGCTGGCGCTTGGCGGCAATGGCGAGCTTTCGGGCACCGGCACGCTCGATGTGCGCGTCGAGGATGGCTCGGCCCTGGCACGCCTCGCCGGAATTGCCGGATTGGGCCTCGGCCCGTTCGAGGCCAGCGCCGATCTGCGCTTTGCCGGCGCCGGCAGCGTGTCGCTCTCCGGCATTACCGGGGTCAGCGGCGCCTCCGGCTTCGGCGGCGCCATCGAAGTGGCCTCGGTCGGGCAATTGCCCAGTGTCAGCGGCGGGTTGAGCTTCGATCACCTTGCGGCCGAGCATGTCGCCGCAAGCCTGCTCTCGCCGGCCGCCATGGTCGGGGCCAGCGATATCTGGCCACAGGGGCCGCTGGCCGCCGCGATGGCGCCGCGCGCCTCGCGCGGAGCGCTGTCCATCGAGGCCGATCGGCTCGGCATCGGCTCGGCGACGATGGACAACGCCGCCTTCGAGTTGACCTGGGGCCCCGAAACCATCGGCGTCAGCCGCCTGAGCGGCGATATTGGCGGGGGCATCGCGGTGCTCGACATGACGCTGTGCTGCGCCGGGCCGCTGACGGACCGGGTTCTCTCCGGCCGACTCTCTCTTACCGATATCGATCTTTCTGGCGTTCTGCCCGATAGCGTCAGCAATGGCCTCTCCGGTCACCTGGGCGGCGGGCTGCAATTTGAGGGCACTGGCGCCAGTCTGGCCGAGGTCATGGACGCGCTGACCGGCGAGGGCAATTTCATCCTGTCGCAGATGTCGATCCGCCAGCTGTCGCCGGGCGTCTATCCGGCGGCGTCGGGGCTCGACGATGTGCTCAACACCGAGGCCGATGCGCTCGAAGTGCTTCTCGCGCAGAATTTGGGGCAGGGGGCGTTCGAGGCCGAGAGCGCCACTGGCGCCTTCACCATCGCCGGCGGCACGCTGCGGCTGGCCAATGTGCTGGTCGAAGGTTCGGGCGCGCGCCTCGCCGGCGGCATCAATCTGGCGCTGGTCAGTCTTGGGCTCAACGGCTCCTTCGTCATGACGCCGTTCGGCTATGACGATCCGAGCGGGCTCATCGAACCGGACGCCGCCCGCATCATCGCCCGGCTTTCGGGCACGCTGCTGTCGCCTCTGGTCAGCATCGATCTGGGGGAAATGGTCGCCGCCATTCAGGTGCGCGCCAACGAGCTGGAAGTGGACCGGCTCGAAGCCTTGCGGCTCGAGGACGAAGCTCGCCAGCGTGCCGCCGCCGAGGAACGCAACCGGCTGATCGAGGAACAGCGCCGCCAGGCCGCCGAAGCCGCCGCCCGCCGCGCCGCCGAGGAGGAGGCCTTGCGGCTCGAACAGGACCGCCTGTTGCAGCAGCAGGCGCCACAGGCCGAACCGCCGCCCTTCACCTTCCAGTTGCAGCCCGGCTTCAACCTCAACACCGATCCGCTGATCAACCTGCCGCGCTGAACGAGGGGGCGAAAGGCGCACGACGGCTGGAGCGCATTTTTTTTTCAGATTGGCGCTCTGCGCTGTGGCGCTTTGGTGTTGCGCCTGTCTTTGTCCCGAAACCGGGGCCGGGTTCGGCAGACATGCCCCGAACATCGGACCGAAAAATGCACGCACGGTTTTCGGGTCATCCGATGCGTAAACAAGGGAT
>JAHCJW010000208.1 GCA_026126125.1 Devosia sp. | reverse complement strand
GATGTGCAGCGCGAGGAATTCAAGCGCCTCGGCATACTGGGCGAGTGGGACAATCCCTATCTCACCATGAGCTTCGACGCCGAAGCCCAGATCGCCCGCGAATTGATGAAGGTCTCGATGTCGGGCCAGCTCTATCGTGGTAGCAAGCCCGTGATGTGGTCGGTGGTCGAGCGCACCGCTCTCGCCGAAGCCGAGATCGAATATCAGGACTACGAGAGCGACACCATCTGGGTGAAGTTCCCGGTCACCAAGGGTGCGCATCTGGGCGCCTCGGTCGTCATCTGGACCACCACCCCCTGGACCATCCCGGCCAACCGCGCCATCTCGTTCTCCAGCAAGATCGAATATGGCCTTTATGAAATCACCGATGCCCCGGCCGAAAACTGGGCGAAGGTTGGCGACAAGCTGATCCTCGCCGACAAGCTCGCCGCTGAAGTCTTCGCCAAGGCCAAGGTCGCCGGCTTCGACAAGCGCGCCGCCGTCACCGCCGAGGAATTGGCGACGATGACGGCCGCCCATCCCCTGCGCGGCCTTGCCGATGGCTATCGTTTTGACGTGCCGCTCCTCGATGGCGAACACGTCACCGATGACGCCGGTACCGGCTTCGTCCACACCGCTCCCGGCCATGGCCTCGACGACTTCGGCATCTGGATGGATTCGACCCGCCTCCTCCAGGAGCGCGGCATCGACCCGGCTATCCCCTATGCGGTGGACGACGCAGGCTTTTACACCCAGGACGCGCCCGGTTTCGATGGCGCCCGCGTCATCGACGATAACGGCAAGAAGGGCGACGCCAATGCCCGCGTCATTGCCGCCCTCGCCGAGCACGGCAACATCATCGCCCGTGGCCGCGTCAAACACCAATATCCCCATTCCTGGCGCTCCAAGAAGCCGGTGATCTTCCGCAACACCCCGCAATGGTTCGTCTATATGGACAAGCCCATCGCCGGAGCGGAAGGCGATACGCTGCGCGTTCGCGCCCTCGCGGCCATCGACAAGACCCGGTTCTATCCCGCCGCCGGGCAGAACCGCATCCGCGCCATGATTGCTGACCGTCCCGATTGGGTGCTGTCGCGCCAGCGCGCCTGGGGCGTGCCGATCACCGTCTTCGTGCACAGGCAGAGCGGCGAGATCCTGCGCGACGAGGCGGTCAATCACCGCATCGCCCAGTCCTTCGAGGAAGAGGGCGCCGATGCCTGGTACAAGCCCGGCGCCGCGCAGCGTTATCTCGGCGACGACCACAAGGCCGACGATTACGAGATGGTCAAGGACGTGCTCGACGTCTGGTTCGATTCGGGCTCGACCCACGCCTTTGTGTTGCGCAACAAGCAGAAATGGCCGCATCTGAAGTTCCCGGCCTCGATGTATCTCGAAGGCTCGGACCAGCATCGCGGCTGGTTCCATTCGTCCCTGCTCGAAAGCTGCGCCACCAATGGCCACGCGCCCTATGACAGCGTGCTCACCCATGGTTTCACCATGGATGGCGAAGGGCGCAAGATGTCGAAGTCGCTGGGCAATGTCGTCGCCCCGCAGGAGATCATCAAGCAGTTCGGCGCCGATATCCTGCGCCTGTGGGTTGCCTCTTCCGACTATTCGGAAGACCTGCGCCTGGGCAAGGAAATCATCCAGACCACGGTCGACAGCTATCGTAAGCTGCGCAACACGTTGCGCTGGCTCCTCGGCAATCTCGCCCATTTCCGTTCCGACGATGTGGTCGAGGCCAAGGACATGCCCGAGCTCGAGCGGCTGATGCTGCATCGGCTGGCCCAGCTCGATGCGGGCGTGCGGGCGGCCTACAAGGACTATGACTACCGCAAGGTGGTGACGCTGCTGTCGAATTTCATGAACATCGAGCTTTCGGCGTTCTATTTCGACATCCGCAAGGACGCGCTCTATTGCGATCCGATCTCCTCGATCACCCGCCGCTCTGCCTTGACGGTGCTCGATCACCTGTTCAACGCGCTCACGGCCTGGCTGGCGCCCATCCTGGTCTTCACCATGGAAGAGTGCTGGCTTGAGCGTCATCCGGGCGAGGGCCAGTCGGTGCATCTGCGCCTCTTCCCCGAGATCCCGGCCGACTGGCTCGATGATGATCTCGCCAATAAGTGGCAGCTCATCCGTGCGGTGCGCCGGGTGGTGACGGGGGCGCTTGAAATCGAGCGCCGCGAAAAGCGCATCGGTTCGTCCCTCGAAGCGGCGCCGAAAGTCTTTGTTTCCGACGCCCGCTATATCGTGGCGCTTGAGGGTGAGGATCTGGCCGAAATCGCCATCACCTCGTCCATCGAGGTCAAGCAGAACGAAGGCCCCCTCGAAGCCTTCCGGCTCGATGACGTACCGGGCGTTTCCGTGGTTCCGGCGCTGGCCCAGGGCAAGCGCTGCGCCCGCTCGTGGAAAGTGCTGCCCGAAGTCGGCACCGACCCGGACTATCCCGACGTCTCCCCCCGCGATGCGCAGGCCCTGCGCGAACGCGCCGCGGCGGGGCTTTGAGGTGAAAGGGTCATGAGGGCTGAGCTCGAATGGCCCGGTGAAAGTTTCGGCTCCTTCGCCCTCTCCCTTTGCGGGAGAGGGTGCCCGAGGGGCGGGTGAGGGGTCTTCCCCAGCGCCGCAAACCCCTCATCCGGCGCTTCGCGCCACCTTCTCCCGCAAGGGGAGAAGGGAGACGGAGAGATCGATGCAATCCCGCTTCCCCACTCTTTACACTTCTCTGGTTGCCGCCATCCTCGCCTTCGGCCTCGATCGTGCGCAAAAGGCCTATCACGTCGCCGGCGAATGCATCGGTCTCGCCGAGGCGCGTTGCGTCGAGATTTTCGCCAATTACATTCCGTTCTCGATGACCGAGTGGCGCGGCGGCGAGATCGTGCCGGTCACCCCGTTTTTCGATTATGTCCTCGTCTGGAATACCGGCATTTCCTATGGCCTGCTCGATGGCCTGCCCACCTGGGTTCTGGGCGCCATCATGCTGGTCGCCATCGCCGCATTGTCGGTCTGGTGGTGGCGCACCAGCCAGCCCCTGGTGCGGCTGGGCCTCGCCTTTTGTATCGGCGGCGCGCTGTCCAATGCGCTCGATCGGCTGATCTATGGCGCGGTGGCCGATTTTTTTCACTTCCACTGGGGCGGCTGGTCGTTCTACATTTTCAATATTGCCGACATGGCCATCACGTTGGGCGTCATCCTGCTGTTGCTCGATCTTGTTGGGCTCGGACGCAGCAAGCCTGAACCGGTCGCGTGAGCTGCACAAATCATTGTGCTGCCAAAATCTGGCCTTAGGGGCACGAATGCGCTATAAGCGCCGCCAGGATCGTAAGGGAAGTTTCATGCGTATTGGATTGACCGGCCGGCAGGGCCAAGTTTCGGTCGCGGCGCGCGCGGCTTTGGCGGGCGTGGCGCTGGTAGCGACGCTGGCCCTGGGCGCCTGCACCACGGTGGAAGGCACCAATGCGCTGACCGATTTCGGCACTTTCGAGCGCGACGTGATGAACACTACGGCGCGCGGCATCGGCCTGATCCCCGGTGAAGCGCCCAAGGCCGATCTGACCCAGGCACGCGCTCCCCTGGCGCTGCCGCGCGACGGCTCCAATCTGCCCCCGCCCACCACCCAGGCGGCCGCGGCGCAATTGCCGGCCAACAGCAATACCGTCAAGATCGACACCTCCAGCCTCAGCGAAGCCGACCTGGCCCGCCTGCGCAATGCGCGCGTGGTTGATCTGCGCTCGCTTTCGGGCCGACCGTTGACTGCCGAGGAAGCGCGGGCGCTGACCGCGCGCATGACCGCCGCCGGCATGCAGGTCACCTCGACGGGCGCGCGTCCGCTCTATCTGCCGCCCGACGAATATTTCACCCGCGTCGGCGATGCCAATCTGGTCTGCCGCGCCTCCAATGGCGATCTCGTACCCTTGAGCGATGCGCGCTGCCCCGAGGATGTGCGCCGCGCGCTGGCGCCCAAGGGACCGACCGCTTCGGCAACCCTGGGCACCCAGGGCGCCCGCCTGACCAATGCCGATATCGGCAAGCAATAATCCGCTTGCCCTGACGTCACCAATTTTGCGGCGGCCGGAAATGTCCGGCCGCTTTCGCTTTCCCCGCGCCGCCCGATAAAGGGTCCCGCATGTCATGGAAGTCCTGTTCGTATGAGCGACACTGAAAAGCCCGAAACCGCCGATCGTCTTGCCAAGGTCATGGCCCGCGCCGGCCTGTGCTCCCGCCGCGATGCCGAGGGGTGGATCACCGCCGGCCGCGTCACCGTCAATGGCAAGAAGGTGGTGACCCCCGCCTTCAACGTCACCAGCCGCGACAAGATCGTCGTCGATGGCGAGCAACTGGCCGCCCGCCAAGGCACCCGTATCTGGCTCTATCACAAGCCGGCGGGCCTGGTGGTCACCGAACGCGACCCCGAGGGCCGCAAGACCATTTTCGAGGCCTTGCTCGAAGAAGGCCTGCCGCGCGTCGTCACCGTCGGCCGGCTCGACATCAATACCGAAGGCCTGCTGCTGCTCACCAATGATGGCGGTCTCAAGCGCGTGCTCGAACTGCCCTCGACCGGCTGGTTGCGCCGCTATCGCGTGCGCGCCCATGGCTCGGTTACCCAGGCCCAGCTCGATGCGCTCAAGGACGGCATCGAGGTCGATGGCATCACCTATGGCCCCATCGAGGCCACGCTCGAACGCGCCCAGGGCAGCAATGTCTGGCTGTTGCTCGGCCTGCGCGAAGGCAAGAACCGCGAAGTCAAGAACGTGCTCGGCGCCCTCGGTCTCGAGGTCAATCGCCTGATCCGGGTGTCCTACGGCCCGTTCCAGCTCGGCGATCTGCCCGAAGGCGCGGTGGAAGTGGTGCGCGCCAAGATGCTGCGCGACCAGCTGGGCAAGAAGCTTGCCGAAGCCGCCGGCGTCGATTTCGACAGCGAAATGCCGGAAACGGCGCCGCGTCCGCGCGAGGACGAGCGCATGTCGCGCGGCGCGCGCGGCGGCTTTGCCGGGCGTGACACTGGCCGCCCGGCGCGGCCCCGGCGTGTGCATTTTGATGAAGATGGCCGCGCTCCGGAGGAATACGAACCCAAGGGGGCAGGGCGCCCGCGCCGGGATCGCGACGATCAGCCCGCCAGCAGCTTTGGCAAGCGCGCGCCGCGCCCCGAAGGTGGCGACGGCAAGTCCTTCGGCGATCGTCCCCGGCCCCCGCGTCGCGATGACGAGCGGGGCGAGCGTCCCGCCCGACCATATGGCGAC
>JAHCJW010000207.1 GCA_026126125.1 Devosia sp. | reverse complement strand
GGGAGCGAATCTGAAAGATCGCGACGCGCTTTAAAGCGCAGGGAGCTGATCTGAAAGAAACGCGACGCGCTTTATGTTTCGTCCCCGATCACCTGCAGCACCAGATCGAGCGCGGCTTGCACCGTCGCCTTGCGGATGGCGTCGCGGCCGATATCGCCGAAGCGATGCTCGATCACCAGCGTCGCCAGATCCGACGACACGGCGACATAAACCAGCCCCACCGGCTTTTTTTCGCTGCCGCCATCCGGCCCCGCTATGCCGGTGGCCGACACGGCCAGGTCGGCTCGGGCGGTGTTGCGCGCCCCGTCGGCCATGGCGCGGGCCACCTGGTTGCTCACCGCGCCATAATCCTCGATCACCCGCGCCGGCACATGGATCATGTCGGATTTGGCGGCGTTGGAATAGGTGATGAACCCTCCGTAGAGCACCGCCGAGGCGCCCGGAATATCGGTCAGCGCCGCCGCGATCATGCCGCCGGTGCAGCTTTCGGCCGTGGCGATGGTCCGCTTGGTTTTCGTCAGGATGTCGATGATCTGTTTGCCCACCGGGGGCGCGGCCTTTGCTGCCATCTAGTCGACCCTCGGCACTTCCACGCTTGCACTTGCCATAGCCACCATGCCTTCCTCCCGCCCGATAAACCCCAGCGTTTCGCTGGTTGTTGCCTTGATCGCCACGCGGCTTGCCGCGATGCCCAGCGTGCTGGCGATGACTTCGCGCATGGCCGGCACGTGTTTGACGATCCTGGGCGCTTCACAGACAATTGTCACGTCCAGATTGACGATACGTCCCCCGCGTTCGGCGACGAGCTTGCCGGCATGGGCTAGAAACAGGCTCGATGCGGCGCCGCGCCACTGCATGTCGCTGGGCGGAAAATGCACGCCGATATCGCCCTCGCCGATCGCCCCCAGAATAGCGTCGGTCAGCGCGTGCAGCGCCACGTCGGCGTCCGAATGGCCCTTGAGCTTGGCGGAGTGCGGAATGCGGACGCCGCCAAGCCAGACCGCGTCGCCCGGCTCGAACTCGTGTACGTCAAAACCGGTGCCGACCCGCGTTTCCATTGTGACATTGCCCTGCATGATCCGCTCCGCACGTAAAAAATCTTCGGGATGAGTAATCTTGATATTGTTGCGCTCGCCGGTGACCAGCGCCACGCGCAGTCCCGCCCATTCGGCGATTTCCGCATCGTCGGTGAAGTCGCGGCCAATATCGGCCGCGCGTCGGTGGGCGGCGAGAATCTGCTCGAAGTGAAAGCCCTGCGGCGTCTGGGCGGCGAACAGCTGGCGCCGGTCTTCCGTCGCCACCACCTCGCGCCCGTCGAGGCTGCGCTTGATCGTGTCGGTCAGCGGCAGGCCGGGCAGGGCGCCGTCATATTGGTCGAGTGCCGCCACCACATCGCCGATGAGGCCAAGGCTGGCAAAGGGCCGCGCCGCGTCCTGGATCAGCACGAGATCGGGCCGATGCGGGGCCAGAGCTTGCAGCCCTTCCAGCACCGAGGCCTGCCGCGTCGAGCCACCATGAACGGCAGGCAGCAGGCGCGGATCGGCCAGCCCGAGGGCCGCGTAGCGCGCTTCATGATCGGCATGGATCACCGGCAACACCCTGCCGATGCCCGGATGGGCGAGAAACGCCGCGACGGTTCGCGCCAGCACCGCTCGCCCGCCCAGCGCGTGATATTGCTTGGGGTCCGACCGGCCGGTGGCGGCGGCCCGCTCGCCCTTGCCGGCGGCGACGATGATCACGGCTATGGAATTTGAACGCATGGAGTTATAGGCACGGGGCTAAGGTCGATGGGAATTTGGTCGTGGCAACCGAATGTCCTGTTTCCACGGCGCCTTTCCCGCCTGGGCGGGAATCTCTGTTGCGGAGCGCCGGATGAAACGCAGATCCCCGCTTTCGTCGGGATGACGCGGTTTGGGTAAAACATTTGCAGATTCTGCAAAATCCACCCGGAGGCTCCACCAAGGCCTCCTGTCTAGCCTTCGCCATGGCATGCGGCAAGAGCAGTGCTGCCTCGCGACTGATGCAAGGCGTTTGGGTGTTGCACCAGACCCTAAAATGACTATTGTGCAGGCATCATTCTAGCACTGGTCAATTATGGGGCACGCATTGATTGATAATGCCTGTACATTGAGCATCGGAGGGCAGGCGGTGCGCAACCGCGCCTTTCTGGCGCCGATGGCCGGCATTACCGACCGGCCCTTCCGCGAAATCGCCGAGCGCTTCGGGGCCGGCATGGTGGTGTCCGAAATGATCGCCAGCGCCGCTCTGGGCACGGGGCATCACGGCATGGCCCGCAAGCTCGGTCGCGCCGGCGCCTTGCCCCATATGGTGCAACTGGCCGGCTGCGAGGCCGGCTGGATGGCCGAAGGGGCGCGTATCGCCGAGGCCGCCGGCGCCGACATCATCGACATCAATTTCGGCTGTCCCGCCAAGCGCGTCACCAATGGCTATGCGGGTTCGGCGCTGATGCGCGTGCCCGACCAGGCGCTGGCCATTGTCGAGGCCGTGGCCGGGGCGACGCGGCTGCCCGTCACGGTGAAGATGCGCCTCGGCTGGGACGATGACAGCCTCAATGCGCCCCAGATCGCCCGGCTGGCCGTGGGTGCCGGCGCGCGGATGATCACCGTTCATGGGCGCACCAGGCAGCAGTTCTATAAGGGCCAGGCGCGCTGGGCTCTGGTCCGCTCCGTGGTCGAAGCCGTCGAGGTGCCGGTCATCGTCAATGGCGATATCGTCGATGCCGACAGCGCCCGTACGGCACTGATGGAATCGGGGGCGTCAGGGGTCATGCTCGGCCGTGGCGCCCAGGGTCAGCCTTGGCGCGTCGGACAGATCGGCGCCGAACTGGCCGGGGAAGCGCCGCCGCCCGCTCCGGAGGGCGCTGAGCTCATCGCGCTGATCCAGGCCCATTACGAAGACATGTTGATCGAATACGGCACCGAGATCGGCCTGCGCGCCGCCCGCAAGCATCTCGACTGGTATGCCGAGGCGGCGGGGCTCGATCTGGACAAGCCGACCCGCAAGGCGCTGCTCGACAACGATCAGCCCGCCGAGGTCCTGCCGCTGATCGCGGCGATCTTTGCCAATGGCTGGAGAGCGGCAGCATGAGCGCCGCAACGACAGCCGCCGACGAAACCCTGCCCTCCAAGGCCCTGTTGCAGGCGCTGCCGCAGCCCATCATCATGCTCGATGAAGGGCGACAGATCCTCTTCGTCAACTATGCCGCCGAGGCCTTTTTCGGCGCGTCGCTGAGCGTGCTGACCCGGCAGAAACTCGACGATCTCATCGCTTTCGGCTCGCCGATCATCACCCTGGTGGAAACGGTGATCGCGCGCCGGGCGCCAATGACCGAATATCGCGTGCGCATCGGTTCGTCCCGCTTCGGCGAGGAGCGCATCGCCGATGTGTTCGCCAGCCCGCTTTCCGACGCCGACGGGCGCGTGGCCGTGCTCATCCAGGAGCGCACCATGGCCGACAAGATCGACCGGCAGATGGTGTCGCGCGGCGCCGCACGCACGGTCACCGGCCTTGCCGCCATGCTGGCCCATGAAATCAAGAACCCGCTCTCGGGCATTCGCGGCGCCGCGCAATTGCTCGAACAGAGCGTGCCGCTCGAGGAAATTCCGCTGGCCCGTCTCATCCGCGAGGAGACCGACCGCATTGTCGGCCTGATCGACCGGGTGGAGGTGTTCGGCGACGAGCGCCCGCTGGAGCGCGAGCCGATCAATATTCACGTGGTGCTCGACCGGGTAAAACTGCTCGCCCGCAATGGTGTGGCGCGCGGCATCGTCTTTTCGGAGGACTATGATCCGTCCTTGCCGCCGGTCTTCGGCAATCGCGACCAGCTCATCCAGATCTTTCTAAATCTGGTTAAGAACGCCGCCGAAGCCCTTGAAAGAACACAGAAACCTGAGATCAGGATTTCAACGGCATTCCGACCCGGCATCCGCATCAGCGTCGCCGGCGGGGCCGAACGCATCTCGCTGCCGCTCGAAATCGTCATCGAGGACAACGGCCCCGGCGTGCCGCCCGATATCCTGCCCTTCCTGTTCGATCCCTTCGTCACCACCAAAACCAATGGCTCGGGCCTTGGGCTGGCGCTGGTGGCCAAGATCGTCGGCGATCACGGCGGCGTCATCGATTGCGAGAGCCGCCCGGGCCGCACTCGTTTCCGTATTCTGCTGCCGGTTGCCAGCGGCGCTTTCCAATTGCCTGCCGATGAGGTCCCGCCGAAATGAGCCATGTCGTCCTGCTCGCCGACGATGACGCCGCCATCCGCATGGTGCTGAACCAGGCGCTGACCCGCGCTGGCTACGAGGTTCGCCCCACCGGCAATATCTCGACCATGTGGAACTGGGTCAGCCGCGGCGAGGGCGATGTGCTCATCACCGATGTCGCCATGCCCGACGGCAATGCCTTCGAGGTGATGCCCAAGATCAAGAAGCTGCGCCCCGATCTGCCGATGATCGTGATGAGCGCTCAAAATACCTTCATGACCGCCATCCGCGCCTCGGAAGTGGGCGCCTATGAATACCTGCCCAAGCCCTTCGACATCACGGAAGTGCTCTCGGTGGTCTCGCGCGCTCTGGCCGATGCGAAAAAGCCCGGCACGGCCCAGCGCAAGGCCGAGGACGACGCTGGCGATACCATGCCGCTGGTCGGCCGCTCCGCCGCCATGCAGGACATTTATCGCGCCCTGGCGCGGTTGATGCAGACCGATTTGACGGTGATGATCACCGGCGAAAGCGGCACCGGCAAGGAGCTGGTGGCGCGGGCGCTGCATGATTTCGGCAAGCGCCGCAACGGCCCGTTCGTCGCCATCAACATGGCGGCCATTCCGCGCGATCTGATCGAGGCCGAGCTTTTCGGCCACGAAAAGGGCGCCTTCACCGGCGCCAGCACCCGCTCGTCCGGGCGCTTCGAGCAGGCCGAAGGCGGCACGCTGTTCCTCGATGAAATCGGCGACATGCCGATGGATGCCCAGACGCGCCTGCTGCGCGTGCTGCAGGAAGGCGAATACACGATGGTCGGCGGGCGCAGCGCCATCAAGACCAATGTGCGTATCGTGGCGGCGACCCATCGCGACCTCAGCCAGATGATCCGGCAGGGCCTGTTCCGCGAGGATCTTTACTATCGGCTCAACGTCGTTCCCATCCGGCTGCCACCCCTGCGCGAACGCATCGATGATATCGCGGACCTGGTGCAGCACTTCCTACGCGATGCCTTGCGTGAAGGCGAGCCGATGAAA
>JAHCJW010000206.1 GCA_026126125.1 Devosia sp. | reverse complement strand
CGCGTGGTGAAGACGTTGATCTGCTCAAGACCGTTGCGGACGCCCACCTCGAAGTCATTGAAATCATGCGCCGGGGTGATTTTCACCGCACCGGTGCCGAGCGAGGGGTCGGCATATTCGTCGGCCACGATCGGAATGCGGCGACCGACCAGCGGCAGATCGACAAACTTGCCGATAAGCCCCTGATAACGCTCATCATCGGGGTGAACGGCGACGCCGCTGTCGCCAAGCATGGTTTCCGGCCGCGTCGTCGCCACGATGATATAGTCGCGCGTTTCGTGACCGGTGACGTTGCCGTCCTCGTCGGTGATCGGGAACTGATAGGTGACGCCATCGGCCAGCGGATAGCGCAAGTGCCACATATGGCCCTTGATCTCGATATTCTCCACTTCGAGATCGGAGATCGCCGTCTCGAGGCCCGGATGCCAATTGACCAGCCGCTTGGCGCGGTAAATCAGGCCGCGCTTGTGCAGTTCAACGAAAACCTTGGTGACGGCGCGCACCATCTGGTCGTCGGCCGCGCCATTGGCGCCCATGGTGAAACGTTCGCGCGAAAAATCAGCCGAAGCGCCCAAGCGCTTCAATTGATTCATGATCGTGCCACCGCTCTCGGCCTTCCACTCCCAGACGCGCTCGATGAATTTGTCGCGACCCATGCTGCGCCGATCGAGCTGCTTCTCGGCGAGCTGCCGCTCGACGATCATCTGCGTCGCGATGCCGGCATGGTCGGTGCCCGGCTGCCAGAGCACATCCTTTTTCAGCATGCGGTTGAAGCGGATGAGAATATCCTGAACCGTATTGTTGAGCGCGTGACCGATATGGAGCGAACCGGTGACGTTCGGGGGCGGAATGACGATGGTAAAGGGTTCCGCGCCGGGCTTGGCCCCTGCTCCGGCCGCAAAGGCCTTCGCCTCGAGCCAGGATTCATAGATGCGACCCTCGACGGCAGCAGGCTCGTAAGTCTTTTCAAGCATCGGCTCACTCACAACAGCATAGACCCGCCAGGGAGACCATGGCGGGCCAAAAGAATGGTTCAATAGACTTCAATCAAAAGCCTGGCGCAGGGTCAACTGCAGGAAAGCAGGAATTGCGCCCTGCTCCTATCCGGCAGATCATTCGCCGCGAGAAACGCGCGAAATTTCCTTTTCCACCATGCGCTCGACCACCGACGGCAGGTTTTCGTCTAGCCAGTCCTTGAGCATGGGCCGCAGCATATCGCGGATCATCGCTTCGATGGTGAGACCAGCATTGCCCAGGCCCGGGGACGGCACCACGCCGATACCGGCCGCGTTGAGCTTGCCGATCGAGCTGCGCACGGCGGCCTGCGTGGCCGGCTCGAGCAGGCCTTCGGCAATCTGCGCGCTAAGGGTCTGATCAGGCATGGGAGCCGACTCGGCAATCGACGGGCTGGCCGAAGCGACCAGCTTGGGCGCGAACTCGGCGGCAGGCTCGGAAAAGGTTTCCACGGCGTGCAACATGGCGACTACAGGCTCCTCATCGGCCACAGCCTCGGGCTCTTGCTCGACTTCAGCGATGGGTTCGGGATCAAAAGAGGGAAGCTCGACCTCTTCGGCCTCGACACTATCCACAACGAAACGCACATCGTCCGGCACGACCAGCTCCGGCGCCGCATCGGGCTCTTCTGTGGCCTTTTCGGCGTCGGCGAGGAGCGCCTCGAAACCGAAGCTCGACACAGGCTCGGCCTCCGAGACGATCTGCTCGGAGGACAGAGCCAGCGGCTCGATATCCGCCGTCAAAGGAACCGGAGTGGCTTCCATCGGATCGGGCGCAGCGTGCAATGACGGCCGGCGCGGTGCCGGATCTTCATCGTCGTCGGCAATAATCTGCCTGATCGACGACAGAATTTCGTCCATTGACGGTTCCTTGGGTGCCGGCTTGTTCATCAGTGCCTCTTACTCATCGCGACCCGAAAGGTCTGGGCCCCGCATCCGGCCCAACCGATTCGTTACGGATAGCTTAACCCGTTAAACCGGCATTAGGAATCGTTTGGGCAGACGCTCCAGCCAACTTCCCCCAAAAAACATGCGGCCGGGACAGGCCCGGCCACGAAATCCTCGACAGGCAATGGGTTTAGTCGGCGACGGTGCGCAATTCCTGCCAGACATCATCGACGGTCTGCGTGTAGTTGACCGCCGACTTCACCTGGACCGGCAGGCCAAGATCAAGAGCGGTCAGGCGACCCATCGCCGACAGCAGCGAGAAGGTCGCGATGACCTTATTGGTCGAAGCGTTGATCAATCCCTCGCGGGCGCTGGTCAATTCGGCCTGGGCATTGAGGACGTCAAGCGTCGTTCTGGTTCCCAGATCGCGCTCCTGCACCACGCCGTCGAGCACGGTGGAGCCGGCCGCGACCGCGGCCTGCGCCGCCTGAATCTGCGCGTCGGCACTCTGGATACCCGCCCAGGCGGTGATCACCGCTTCCCGAACCCGATCATAGGACGACATGGCATCGACCTCGGACTTGATCTGGTCGAGATTGGCCTTGCGCACGCCCGAGCCCAGGGCCCCGCCCGCATAAAGGGGAACCGAAACCGTAAAGCCGAGCTGTCCGCTGATACCGTCGCTGATACCGCCCGAAGGACCGGTCCAGCGCGTCCCCACCTGCCCGTTGATCGACGCAGTCGGACCAAAGGCCGCTTCGGCGGCGCTGGCGCCGGCCTGGGCGGCACGAATGGCGGCCTTGGACATCAGGATTGCCGGATGACCGACCTCGCCTTCGGCGATCGCCGCATCGAGGCTGGTTGGAATGAGGGAAGCGTAATTATGCCCCGATGCCAGATCCTGCGGACGGGCTCCGACATAGCGCTGAAAAGTCGCCTGGCTCACTTCCAGACTGCTGGCGGCGGCGCGATAGGAGGCCTGCCCCTGGGCCAGGCGCGCCTCGGCCTGCGCCACGTCGATGCGCGTGCCTTCACCCACATCGAGCCGGTCCTGCGCCGATTGCAGCTGCGCCTGGAAGAAATTGATGTTTTCCTGGCGCAGCGCCACCAATTGGCGGTCGCTCAGCACGGACATATAGGCCTGAACCACGGCGAGGAGCACGTTCTGCTCCGTATTGCGGATCTGATACTCGGCCACTTCGTCGGCGGCGCGGGCCGCCTCGATCTGCGCCTCGGTCTTGAAATTGTCGAAGATGGTCTGGTTGTAGCTCAGCCCGGTGGTCAGCGAGCTTCCCGTGTTCCAATTGCCATTGGAGAGGTTCCAGCTCTGATTGCCGCTCACCGACGCCCCGATCGTGGGCAATTTGCGCGACTGTGCCTGGGCGATATTCTCGGCCGACGACTTGGCCGCCAGCAATGCCGCCTGCAGGTCCGGCGCATGCTGATAGGCAGCGGTCAGCGCCTGGGTGATGGATTGCGCCTGGGCAACACCAACCGAAGTGGCGGCCAACAGCATGGCAAGCACACTCGCCTTGATCATCTTATGCAATGTCATTACCCCGGCCTTTTACAGATCCGCATAATAGCGCCCGGTCGATAGCGTTCACAACCGGGACAGCCAATGCCTACTCAATTTTAACGTCTTGTTCATGCGCCAGCGTGGCAGCCGCGCAACAGATTACAGTCACTAGAATACGAATTCCTGAATCGATTTGACCGCGGGACGTTGCGGCAGGGTTGCGTTGAACTCTGCTCGCGCCGTCACTCCGGCGGCGCCGCTGACGTAAAGATGGGCGATTCCCACTCCGCCAACGTCCAACACCGCAACCAGCCGTCCGCCAGGCTTGAGCAGGTCAAGCAAGGATTGCGGCATCTCAGGGAGCGCCCACCCGACATAAATGACATCGAAGCGGCTCTTCGCGACCGCCTCTTGCCCACCCTGCACGATGGTGACGTTGCCGATCCCGAGCGCTGCCAGGTTTTTTCTTGCCAATGCGGCCAGGGCCTCGTCCGGCTCCAGCCCGACGACCGACCCCGCCATATGCGACAGCACCGCCGACGCATAGCCGGTGCCGGCACCAATATCGAGCACGGCCTCGCCCGGCTGCACATCCGCCAATTGCACCAGGCGGGCGAAATTGGCCGGCGACGCCATGAAACGCGGCGCTGCGTCTTCGCTGAGCGGCTGAAGGGCATCGATATAGGCCACGGCCTGGCGCGATTGCGGCACGAAATGTTCTCTGGGAACCCGCAGCACGGCGGACAGCAGCCGCAGGTCGAACACACCACTGGTTCGCAACTGGCTGTCGACCATTGCTCTACGCACGTTTTCGAAGTCGGACACGTCGAGGCCCCGGGATCCATTCATATGCTGGACGTGAATATCGTCCGTGTGCGGCGCTGGCAAGTGACCATGCGTCGCTGCCACGCCTCTGACGCGGAAGGACCGGGGAAAACCGAAATGAAACAATGGAGGGGGATGGAGGCCACGTCCGGAATTGAACCGGAGTACACGGATTTGCAATCCGCTGCGTAACCACTCCGCCACGTGGCCTCTGCTGCGGCTTTTCCGGGGTTTGGGGCCCGAAGTCAAGACGCAGATGCACACACGACGAATGCGTGTGTGCAAAATGGTTTGCCGAAGGGTTTTAAACCCCGGAAATGCGGGCTGTTGCGCGCATCAATAGACCACGACGCTGCGGATGCTTTCGCCCGCACGCATCATCGCAAAGCCCTTGTTGATATCCTCAAGGCGCAGCGTATGGGTGATCATCGGATCGATCTCGATCTTGCCGTCGAGATACCAGTCGACGATTTTCGGCACATCGGTGCGACCCTTGGCTCCGCCGAAAGCGGTACCCATCCAGGTGCGGCCAGTGACGAGCTGGAACGGGCGGGTGGAGATTTCCTGCCCGGCCCCCGCAACGCCGATCACCACCGACTTGCCCCAGCCGCGATGCGAGCATTCGAGCGCCTGGCGCATGACCGTGGTGTTGCCGGTGCAGTCAAACGTGTAGTCGGCCCCGCCGATCAAATCGCCCCGGCGCTTGGTGAGATTGACGAGATAGGGGACGATGTCGCCGTCAATCTCCTTGGGATTGACGAAATGGGTCATGCCGAAACGCTCGCCCCATTCCTTCTTGTCGTTGTTGAGATCGACACCGATGATCATGTCGGCCCCGGCCAGACGCAGGCCCTGGATGACGTTGAGGCCGATGCCCCCCAGGCCGAACACGACGGCGGTGGCCCCGATCTCGACCTTGGCGGTATTGATCACCGCCCCGATCCCGGTGGTGACGCCGCAGCCGACATAGCAGACCTTGTCGAAGGCGGCGGCCGCGTCGATCTTGGCAACGGCGA
>JAHCJW010000205.1 GCA_026126125.1 Devosia sp. | reverse complement strand
GGCGGGGTCGACCATGCCGACGAGGAACCGGCGCACCTGGGCGGCGGCCTCCGGTGGCAGGGCGGCCATCGAGGCATTGATGCGGCTGGCCTGGGTCACGGACAGGTTGGCAAAGAAGGACCGGCCCTTTTCGGTTGCATAGAGCAGGCGCTGCCTCCGGTCGGTGCGGCCGGTTTTCTGTTCGACATAGCCGTGATCGATCAACTGGCGCAGCACGCGGGCCAGGCTTTGCTTGGTGATTTTCAGGATATCGAGCAGGTCGGCCACCGGCATTCCGGGCCGCAGATTGACGAAATAGAGCACGCGATGGTGGGCGCGGCCGAATCCCTGTCGCCCCAGCAATGCATCGGCATCGCCGGTGAAATCGCGATAGGCGAAAAAGAACAGGCCCATAATGTCGAGCGGCAGATCCTTATCGAGGGGAAGTGTAGAATTTATGTCAGCCATGTTGACATTTTTTTGGCTCTCCGCCATTGTCGCTCCATCAAACCGCTATTCTGTCTTATCCCAAAGACATTCAGGTTTGCCAAGGGCGTGGCCCTTGGGGCATGATCGGCGGAATGACCGTTTGCAAAACGGGAAGCAACCAAGACTTTTGGAGAAGGATCAATGGCAGGCCTGCCCATGGACCAGCGCGATGGCTGGATCTGGTTCGACGGCGAACTCAAACCGTGGAAGGACGCGAAGATTCACGTGCTCACGCACGGGCTTCACTATGCCAGCTCGGTATTCGAAGGTGAACGCGCCTATGGCGGCGAAATCTTCAAGTCGCGCGAGCATAGCGAGCGCCTGATCCGCTCGGCGGCGACGCTCGACATGCCTTTCCCCTATTCGGTGGACGAGATCGAGGCAGCCAAGCGCCTCGTGCTGGAAAAGAACGGCCTCGTCGACGCCTATGTGCGTCCCGTCGCCTGGCGCGGCTCGGAAGAATTGTCGGTTCCGGCGCGCAATAACAAGGTGCATGTGGCCATCGCCGCCTGGGTGTGGCCGAGCTATTTCTCGGTGGAGGAAAAGCTCAAGGGCATCCGCCTCGAATGGAGCAAGTGGAAGCGCCCGAGCCCGGAGACGATCCCGTCCTCGGCCAAGGCGGCGGGTCTTTACATGATCTGCACGCTCTCCAAGGACGCGGCCATGGCCAATGGCTATGCCGACGCGCTGATGCTGGACTATCGCGGCTATGTGGCGGAAGCTACGGGCGCCAACGTGTTCTTCATCAAGGGCAAGGAAATCACCACGCCGACGCCGGATTGCTTCCTCAACGGCATCACCCGGCAGACGCTGATCGCCTTGGCCAAGGAAAACGGCTTCACCGTCACCGAGCGGCATATCAAGCCCGAGGAACTGGGCCAGTTCGATGAGTGCTTCCTGACCGGCACCGCGGCGGAAGTGACGCCGGTGTCGCTGATCGGGGAAAACAAGTTCACCCCCGGCGAGGGCTGCCGGACGCTGATCGACGCCTATGCGGCGGCGGTCCAGCCCAAGCGCGCCGCAGCCGAATAAGGTTTCGCGCCATCACATTTTCGAGGCCGGGCAGAAATGCCCGGCTTTTTTGTTGGAGGTGTGCCCCTCTCGGCCTCGCCTTGTCAGGAGGAAGTGGGGTGGTCCTCACCGCCCCAGCGCTCTTTCGCCCGGTCATCGGCTGCCTTTGCCTCCACCCAGGCGACCCCCTCCGAGGTTTCCTCCTGTTTCCAGAAGGGGGCGTCGGTCTTGAGGTAGTCCATCAGATATTGGGCGCCGTCGAAGGCGGCCTGGCGATGGGCGGCAAGGGTCATCACCTGCATGATCGGTTCGCCGGGCACGAGGCGGCCATAGCGGTGGAGAATGGCGGCGTCGATCAGCGAAAAGCGGGCGATGGCGGCGGCGCGGATGGCGGCAATCTGGTTCTGCGCCAGTTCGGGATAGCATTCGAGAATGAGGGCGGAGATCGGACGCCCGGGCACCGAGCGCACCATGCCGGTAAAAGTGACGGCAGCGCCGGCATGCGGATGGCCGGCCTGGAAGGCGGTGAGCAGCGCGCCGGGATCGAAGGGGTCTTTCGTAATGGTGATCATGGTCACCCCCCCGTCATAGGAGGCAGGATGGCGACGGTTTCGGCGCCGGCAAGGGGCGTGTCCCAGGGGACGAGGCGGGCGTTTTTCGAGAGTTTGAACTGGGCCGGATTGGCCATGGCGAAGTCGAGCGCTTCGTCATTGGCGCGCAGCCAGTCGACGAGATCGGCCAGCGTGGCGAGGTCGGCGGGCGGGGAAACGTCGTCACTGGAGCGGTTGAGGCGCTCGCGCAGCCAGGCGAAATAGAGAATCTTCATGTCTTGCCAATGCCAGAAAGATGCGGCCAGGAGGCGCGCAGATATTGCCAGCCGGTCCACAACGTGATGAGGCCGGCGGTCCACAGGACCAGATCGGAAATGAGGCCGAAGCCGGGCACGATGCGTTCCGCCAGGATAATGCCGAGGGCGAGAAGCTGCAGCGTGGTTTTCCACTTGGCCAGCTTGCTCACCGGCAGCACGACCGCGGTATTGCCCAGAAATTCGCGCAGGCCCGAGACGAAGAATTCGCGGAAGAGAATGGCGACGACCGGGATCATGTCCCAGCCCGACAGGCTGCCGTCCCAGGCGAGGGCGGCGATGAGAATGCCAACCAGGAGCTTGTCGGCGATGGGGTCGAGCATGCGGCCCAGATCGGAATACTGGTTCCAGGCGCGGGCCAGATAGCCGTCGAGCCAGTCACTCGCCGCCGCCAAGACATAAAGCACCAGCGCCACGATGCGCAGGCCGATATCGCCATGCATCACCAGATAGGTGATGGGCAGGATCGCCAGGATGCGCGCAATGGTGATGAGGTTGGGGACGAGGAAAAGCGGGTTGGTGGCCATGGCGCGAGAGAACAGGATTGGGGGCGGGGGGTCAAGGGTGTCGGAGGGTTGTCTTGACAATACCGCACGGTACCATGTCATCTGGTTACATTCGACATTTCGGGGGCGAGGATGTTGAACACCGCAGCCAGGAACGAACGGCGGAAGCTGACCGCGTCATTCATCAATGCGATTTCGTCCGGGACTATCCTTGCCGCCCTGGTTGTGCCCTTTATCGGTTTTGGTCTTGGAACGGTGCAGCCGAGTGCCAATGTATTGAATATCGTGGGGCTAAGCGGATTTGGCGTCGTTTTGGCCCTTATGCTCCATAAGGTAGCCAGAGACATACTCAAAGGACTGGAGGAGTAGATGGATACCACCCTTATCCTTTGGATTTGGCCAGTGCTGGTGCTCGGCGCGGCCGCTTTGTTCGGCATCTATGTGACGCGCAAGGATGACGAGAGGCGCGACAATCACCCTAAAACACCTGCCGAGTAAATCTCGTACTCGAAGTCTGAAGTCGTGGCTGCCCTTCCGTCATACAACGGAAGGGCAGTTTTTGCGGTTTAAGCGACGGCCTGGTTCGTCGCCTGGCGGCGCTTGGCGACGGCTTCGGCGAGAGCTTCGAGGGCGGTGACGGTGGTGTCCCAATCGATGCAGCCATCGGTGATCGACTGGCCATAGACGAGCTCCTTGCCGGGCTCGAGATCCTGGCGGCCGGCGACGAGATTGGATTCGATCATCACGCCGATGATGCGCTTGTCGCCATTGGCCAACTGGGTGCCGATTTCGGCGAGGACCTGGGGCTGGTTTTCCGGCTTCTTGGACGAATTGGCGTGGCTGGCATCGATCATGATGGCCGGGGTGAGCCCGGCCTTGAGCGCCGCCTTGGCCGTGTCATCGACGCTTTGGGCGTCGTAATTGGTGGCTTTGCCGCCGCGCAGGATGATGTGGCAATCATCGTTGCCGCTGGTGGCGGCGATGGCCGAGCGGCCATCCTTGGTGACGGCGAGGAAATGGTGGGGCTGGGAGGCCGAGAGCACGGCGTCGAGCGCGATCTTCACATTGCCGTCGGTGCCGTTCTTGAAGCCAACCGGGCAGGAAAGGCCCGAGGCCAGCTCGCGGTGGATCTGGCTTTCGGTGGTGCGCGCGCCGATGGCGGCCCAGGACACGAGATCGGCGATATATTGCGGCGTCGTCATGTCGAGGAATTCGGCGGCGGCGGGGAGGCCGAGATTGTTGATGTCGAGCAGCAGGGAGCGCGCCGTATGCAGGCCCTGGGTGATGTTGAAGCTGCCGTCGAGATCGGGGTCGTTGATCAGGCCCTTCCAGCCCACGGTGGTGCGGGGCTTTTCGAAATAGACGCGCATGATGATTTCGAGGCGATCGCCCAGCCTCTCGCGCAGGGGAGCGAGACGACGGGCATAGTCCATGGCGGCGGCGGGATCGTGGATGGAGCAGGGACCAACGATAACGGCCAGGCGATCGTCCTGGCCGGTAAGGATGTTGTGGAAGTCGTGGCGGGCGGAAATGACGGTGCGCGTCGCCGCATCGGTGCGCGGATGGGTGCGCATGACTTCGATGGGCGTGGGCAGCGGCTTGATTTCGGTGATGCGCAGGTCGTCGGTGGATTTGAGCATTTTCGGTGGTCTCGTCTCTGGTTTGTCGGGAGACGGCCAAGAAAAAAGCCGCCTCGGAAGTCGGGCGGCTGGCTTGCGATTTGGGTCTGGTCTTTGAGGGATCAGGACGCGCGCGCAATAGCCTCCGCCGGGAGCGGATAGCTAAAGTACCAATAAAAGGTGGCTGCGTTGATCATGGTGTGGAGCCTAGCGGCGAGTCTTCGTATTGTCGAGTCCCGACTTTGGTAGGGGATCAGCCGCCCGCGCCCTGATAGTTGCGCAGGCACCAGCGCCAATGGGCCATGGCGATGAAGACGAGAAGCGGGCCGGCGCCGACAGCGGCCAACGGAGCCCAGTCGCCGAGCAGGGGGACAGGTTTGCCCAAGGTGGCGGCGACCGGAACATAGGCGAGAAAAGCGAAGGGGGCGAAGGTCAGCATCACCACCTGCAAGGGCAGCGGAAAGATGGCGAGGGGGTAGCGCGCCAGTTCCCAGAAGCCGAAAAACACCTGGTAGAGATGGTTGGACTTCACCCAGACCAGAGCGGTGGCGCCGATCATGGTCATGATGGCGGCGACGATCATGGCGGCACTGGCGAGGCAAGCCAGCAAAAACAGCACGGAAAGCGGCGACCAGGCGATGTTGACCTCGGTCAGTGCCCAGGCCATCAGCCCCACCGCCAAGGCCACATGGCCGGCATAGCCGATATTGAGGCCGGAAAAGACCAGATAGGTCCAGGGGCCGATCGGCTTGACCAGGATGGCGTCCATGGTGCCCAGACGGACCTTTTCCTCGATCTCGCGAAACTGGACGAAGCTAAGC
>JAHCJW010000204.1 GCA_026126125.1 Devosia sp. | reverse complement strand
TCGACGACCAGGTTCGGTTCCATCTGGACCGGATAGGGCACGTCCGACAGGGTCGGGACGCGGATATAGGTCGCGGTCTGCTTGTTGTGGTCGACTTCCACGTAATCGGGAACGTCACGCTCGGCAAGCTGATTGGCTTCGAGAACCACGGTGAGCTGCTTGGAGCGCTCGCGCACTTCGATCTTATCGCCGACCTTGACCTGGTAGGACGGAATGTTGACGCGCTGGCCGTTGACCAGCACGTGGCCGTGCGAGACGAACTGGCGGGCAGCGAACACGGTGGAGACGAACTTGGCGCGGTAGACGATGGCGTCCAGACGGCTCTCGAGCAGGCCGATCAGGTTCTCGCCAGTGTCGCCCTTACGACGGGCAGCTTCGTCATAGAGCTTGCGGAAGCCCTTTTCGGTGATCGAGCCGTAATAGCCCTTGAGCTTCTGCTTGGCGCGCAGCTGCAGACCATAGTCCGACAGCTTGCCCTTGCGGCGCTGGCCGTGCTGGCCGGGGCCATAGGCACGGGCGTTCAGCGGGGACTTCGGACGGCCCCAGATGTTTTCGCCAAGGCGACGGTCAATCTTGTATTTTACGGAATGACGCTTCGACATCGCGTATCCTTCGTATTGTTAGCGTTCGAATGGATCGCGCCCTCCTCTGCCCTCCTTGCGAAGGACCGACAGACTCCTAAAAAATCAGGAAATCCCGGGTGCGCCTATGGGCCCGAAGGCCGAAATAGGTGGGTGCCTCATAGAGGGACATATGGGTGGAGTCAAGCGCGGGCGCCTGAAGCCTCGGTGACAAATCCCTCGAT
The DNA here is from genome assembly GCA_026126125.1 of Devosia sp. Lineage (GTDB taxonomy): Bacteria > Pseudomonadota > Alphaproteobacteria > Rhizobiales > Devosiaceae > Devosia. Next base: position 4,510 of record JAHCJW010000204.1, on the reverse strand, counting down.
CAGGCCATTTTCTTGTCGAGGCTGCGCTGATCGCGCAGCTGCGGAAAAATCTGGCTCCAGATGACGGCCACCGCCACCGCGCCCACCCCGCCGATAACCACCGCCGGAACAGGCCCGATGAAATGCGCCACGGTGCCGGCGCGGAATTCGCCCAACTCGTTGGACGCGCCGATGAACGCCGAATTGACCGCGTTGACGCGACCGCGCACCTCCTCCGGCGTCCACAATTGCATGATGGTTTCGCGAATGGTGACGCTGACCATGTCAGCCGCGCCGACGAGGGCCAAAGCCGGAATCGACACCCAGGCCGTGGTGGACATGCCGAAAAGCGCCGTGAAGGCTCCGAAAAGCCCGACAAACAGAAACAGTAGCTTGCCGGCATGGTCGCGAATGGGGAACCGGGTGAGGAACAGGGCCATGGCAATGGCGCCAATACCCGGCGCGGCACGCAGGAGGCCAAGCTCTTCCGGCCCCGCATGCAGAATATCCTTGGCATAGACCGGCAACAGCGCCACCGCGCCACCCATCAGCACCGCGAACATATCGAGCGAAATGGCGCCCAGAACCACCTTGTTGGACAGAATATAGCGAAAGCCGCCAAAGATGGTTTCGAGACTCTTGGCCTGGGTATTGCGCTTCTGCGCCGGCCTGGGGATCATCAATACGCTGGCGACGGCGCACAGCAGCAGCAGCGCGCTGGTGCCGAACGCCACCATCGGCGCGATGCCGTAAAGCAGTCCGCCGGCCGCCGGCCCGAGAATGGCCGCCATCTGCCAGGCGGTCGCATTGGTGGTGATGGCATTAGAGAGCGCTTCGGGCGGCACCAGATTGGGCGCCAGCGATTGCGCCGCCGGCCCCCAGAAGGCGCGCGCCGTGCCTAGAAGCGCCAGAATGCCGAAGATCGGCCAGACCTGGTGCTCCTGCGCATTGGCCAGAGCGAGGAAACCCAGCGCGCAGACCAGCTCGACCGACAGACACACCGCCATGATGCCCCGCCGGTTGAACCGGTCAGCCGTGAGCCCGGTGACCAGAATCAGCAACAACGAGGGCAGGAAGAGGCACAGCCCCACAAGCCCGAGCAGGAAGACATTGCCGGTGACGTCATAGATCTGCCAGGCCACCGAGACCGACATGATCTGCACGGCAAAGCTGACCAGCAGCGTGGTCAGCCAGAAGAAGCGGAACCCTTTATAGGTGAGGGCTATACGGTGTTTTTCGGAAGGGGCTTGCATGATGCCCCATCGATTGCCACGCCGTTACGCCGCCGTCAAAGGCGAAAGCGGGGCAAACGGTACGCCTGGCCTTACTCTTTCGGCTCGTCCTTGGCCTGCGGCTTCTGCCGATTGGGATTGGGCCGCTCGTGGCGCCGGTCGATCGAGGAAATCACCCCGCGCAGCGTGCGGATTTCCTGGGAGGTGAAGCGGCCGCGGGTCAGCGCCGTGCGCAGATTGTTGACCATGCTGGGTCGCTTGTCGGGAGTGGTGAAAAAGCCGCTCTGATCGAGCACGCCCTCGAGGTGCTGAAACAGGCCCACCAGTTCCTCGCGCGGCGCCGCCTCATCAAGACCTTCAGAAAAGGGCAACGCCTTGCCCGCCCCGCCATTGCGGCGCCATTCATAGGACATCAGCAGCACCGCCTGGGCAATGTTGAGTGAGGCGAAGGCCGGCTCCACCGGCAGGGTGACGATGGCGTCGGCCATGGCCACCTCATCATTGAGCAGACCCCACCGCTCCCGGCCGAACAACAGGCCCGCGCCCTGACCACCGCCGATGTGACGGGCCATATTGCTCGAGGCTTCCTCTGGCCCGAGCACTTCTTTCTGCATGTCGCGCGAACGCGCGGTGGTAGCGTAGACCAGCGTCAGATCGGCAATGGCCGCTTCGAGCGTCTCGAACACCCGGACCCGCTCGAGCACATGATCGGCCCGTGACGCGGCGGCGACGGCTTTTTCATTGGGCCAGCCATCGCGCGGCCGCACCAGACGCAGATCCCACAGCCCGAAATTGGCCATGGCCCGCGCTGTCGAGCCGATATTCTCGCCCAGTTGCGGTTCGCACAAGATAATCGCTGGCCCGGGGGCCAGCGTGATAGGAAGGGAAGTATCGGTGCCTGCCATTGCCGCCATCCAGCCAAACTGGCGGCGACATATCGCAATTGGCGCCGCGGAGCAATTCAGGCGACGCGCTTGCGCAACGGCAAGGGCCGCACTTTGGTCGACGCCTGCCATTCGCGGTCGAGAATGGCGAAGTGCAATTCCTCGTCCCACTCCCCCTGAAACAGCGCATGCTCACGGTAATGCGCTTCCAGCCGCATGCCCAGCTTCTGCATCAGCTTGGCCGAATGGTGATTGCGCCCGTCGCAACGCACCAACAGGCGGTGAATGCGGAAATGACCGAAGGCGAGGTCGAACAGAGCAGAGAGCGCTTCCGACAGATAGCCATTGCCGGCCATGGCCGGGTCGATGACGAAACGAACCTCGCCCTGCCCCGCCGTCGCATCCGACCAGTGCAGCGATACGTGCCCGACCAGGGTGCGGTCGCCCTTGCGCACCATCGCCATGGTCAGCGTATCTCCCGGACGTTGCAGGGCCGTCTGCCCCCGCATGATTTCAACGGCGGCCGCCACCTCCTCGGGATAGCGCGTCGCCCGTTCCACATAGCGCTGCACGCCGGGCAAAGTGTGATAGCGCGAAACGGTCGGCGTATCGGCGCGCTCGAAAGAGCGCAGCAGCAGCCGATCCGTGTCGATGGGCAAATTGGAAAACGTCATGACGACTACGGTCCCTCCGCAAAGCACAAGCCTTACGCAAACAACGCGGCCCCTCCCCCGAAGTTCCTGCAATTATTGAGAAATCCGAGGGTCGGACAGCCGCGGACGCAACAAGATATCCCAAAGCGAGAAGCCGCTTTCGGAGACCGCACAACGTGGGAACGCTACTCGATGGGATGGACCGGACCTCGTCGCTCGGTCCATTCGCGGTCGAGAATAGCATAGATGAATTCTTCGTCCCACCGCCCTTTGAACAAAGCGTGTTCACGAAAATGCGCTTCACGGCGCATGCCCAGCCGCTCCATCAACCGCCACGAAGCCATGTTGAGGGCGTCGCAACGGGCATAGACACGATGCATTTCGCCGCCTTCAAACGCCAGATCGAGCAGCGCCGTTGCCGCCTCGCTGGCATATCCCACGCCCTGATGCGCCGGGTGAAAAATCCAGCCCAGCTCCCCCTGCCGCGCATCCTTTGAGCGCAGGATCAGCGAAACCTCGCCTACCACACCGAGGCCGGCCGCCTCCACGGCGAGAATGAGCCTGTCGCCCTCGTCCTCGATGCTCACCTGCGTCGTGCGCTGCTGCACGGCCAGGGCGCACTCCTCGCGGCTGAGCGGGGGATCGAAGAGATAGAGCGCTACCGCTTCGAGACTGCGATAGGCAAAGACCGCGTCGACATCGCCACGCGTGAATGGCCGCAGCCGCAGGCGGGCCGTCTCTATCGGATAGTCTGGAAAAAGCGCCATGCCACTCCCTCGCCGGCGAAGCGGCATTTTCATAGCTGATGCGACCGATGGCAAGCCGCTTGCGCGCGGCAGCCGCCCATGCCAGCCTCGTGGCATGACCGATAGCGCTCGTCCAGATCTCGATCTCTCCGCCCGCTGCGATTGCGGGGCCAATATGCTGCAGGCGCGCGGCCGCGTCGTCTCGATGTTCCTGTGTTCGTGTGAAAACTGCCAGAAGGTCGCCGGCGGCGGGCATTCCTCCGTCGTGCTGCTGCCGGCCGACGCCATCAGCGTCGTGGGTGCGCTCAAGCCGTTTTCGCGGCCGACACAATCGGGCGCGACCTTCACCCGCCATTTCTGCCCCGAATGCGGCACCACGCTGCATGCACAGAGCTCGCGCGCCCCGGCCCTGCGCATCCTGCCCGTCGGCATTTTTGCCGGCCACAATGACTGGTTCCGGCCCAACCAGCTGATCTTCGCGCGCAGCCACCCCGATTGGGATCTGATCGCTGATCATCTGCCACGCCACCAGACTTACCGGCCGGAAAAACAAGGGTAAGCCTCGGGGCGGTGGCGCGCCCTCGCCCCTCCATCATGCCGATGAGCGGGCGCAGCATGTCGGGCGTCAAACCGCCATGATTTTCGTCAGAACGCCGCCGCCCAAATAGCCGCAATGGATCGGCAAGCCCCCATGCCGACCGCAGCTTTGCGCTTTTCGCTGGCGATGATATAGGGGCACACGACACTGGCCGAGGGCCAAGACCCAAGCAATTAGGGAGCTACTCCATGAGCAAAATCAAAGTCGCCAATCCGGTGGTGGATCTCGACGGCGATGAGATGACCCGCATCATCTGGCAGGCGATCAAGGACAAGCTCATCCATCCCTATCTCGATCTGCCCATCGAATATTACGATCTGTCGGTGGAAAGCCGCGACGCGACCAATGACCAGATCACCATCGACGCCGCCAAGGCACTCCAGAAACATGGCGTCGGCATCCAATGCGCCCCCATCAC
>JAHCJW010000203.1 GCA_026126125.1 Devosia sp. | reverse complement strand
TCAGAACAGAGACCGCCATTACCGTCCTCTTTTGCGGCGCGGCGGCAAAACGGGTTGAGCCTGCCACGCCCGCGCATATATGGTCGCGCGGAACCAGCCATCCGGGTGCGATGTCCCTAGACCAGCCCACTCCGTTTGTAAAACACCAAACCATGACGCGCGACGCCTTTTTGGGCGGACGGCTCATTGTGTCGCAACCGCGCAACGGCTTTCGCGCCGGTCTTGACAGCGTCCTGCTCGGTGCCGCCGTGCGCCCGGCAACGCAAAACCTGCTCGATCTGGGGGCCGGGGTTGGCACGGCCGCCCTGGTCGCCCTTGCGCTCGAGCGCGCCCGGTCCGCCACCCTGGTCGAGCGTCACGCCGAAACGCACGATCTCGCCCGCGCCAATATTGCCCAGAACGGCTTTGCCGATCGCGCCACGACCCTTCCCCTCGATATTCTCGACAAGCCGGCCTCGCGCCGCGCTGCGGGCCTGCTCGACAATCACTACGACGCCATCATCGCCAATCCGCCGTTTTTCGGCGCCGGGCAGGGCACTCTGGCCGCCGAAGGCAGCCGCGCCGATGCGCGCCATATGCCGGGCGAAGCGCTTGAGATCTGGATGCGCTGCGCCGCCGGCGCGGCCAGGGCGGGCGGCGACATCGTCGTCATCTATCCCGCCGCCGGCCTTGCCGCGCTGCTTGCCGCCACGACGCCGCGCTTTGGCGCCATCGCCATCCTGCCGCTCAGCCCGCGCGCCGGTCAGCCCGCGACCCGCATCCTGCTGCGCGCCGTCAAGGGCTCGCGCGCCCCGCTGACGCTCCTGGCCAGCCGCCCGCTGCATGGCGAGGACGGCCGTGCCTTCACCCCGTCCTTCGAGGCAATTTTTCGCGGCGAGGCCATACTGGACTGGTAATGGCGCCGTGCCATGTCTAAATCACGCTCGACGTCCCGAGCCGAACCGCCGGAGAGCCCATGCTGCTGCGCATTTTGCTGATCACGGCCCTTGCCGTCCTCATCTATTTCGGCGTCCGCCGCATCTGGCGCGACTGGTCCGGCAAGTTCAACGCCGATGCCGACGAGGCCAGGCGCCTGCGCCGCCAGCGCGACCTGGCCGAGCGCCAGCGTCCCGATGTCATCGATCTCAAGCGCGACGATGACGGCACCTTTCGCCCCGGCGGCGAGGATGGAAACGACAAGCGCCATTGACCGTGCCGGGCGGCCAAACTAGAGGTTTGTCCCGCATCTACGCAGGACTGCCACCATGACCGCTCGCCCCGCCCATATGGACCCGAAGAATTCGTTCCAGGGTCTTATTCTCACGCTGCAGAACTTCTGGGCCGAGCAGGGTTGCGTGGTCTTGCAGCCCTATGACATGCAGATGGGCGCCGGCACCTTCCACACCGCCACCACCTTGCGCGCCCTCGGGCCCAAGCCCTGGAAGGCCGCCTATGTGCAGCCCTCGCGCCGCCCCAAGGATGGGCGCTATGGCGAAAACCCCAATCGCCTGCAGCATTATTACCAGTTCCAGGTGATCCTGAAGCCCTCGCCGGACAATATCCAGCAGCTCTATCTCGATTCCCTCGCCGCCATCGGCCTCGATTCTTCCCTGCACGACATCCGCTTCGTCGAAGACGACTGGGAAAGCCCGACGCTGGGCGCCTGGGGTCTGGGCTGGGAGTGCTGGTGCGACGGCATGGAGGTGAGCCAGTTCACCTATTTCCAGCAGGTCGCCGGCTTTGAATGTGCGCCGGTCCCGGGCGAGATCACCTATGGTCTTGAACGCCTCGCCATGTATGTGCAGGGCGTCGAAAACGTCTACGATCTCAATTTCAACGGCCGCGAGGGCGACGACAAGGTTACCTATGGCGACGTTTTCCTGCAGAACGAGCAGGAAGCCTCGAAATATAATTTCGAGGCCGCCGACACCGATATGCTGTTCCGCCATTTCGAGGATGCGGAAAAGGAATGCCGCGCCATCCTCGCTCGCGGCGCTGAAGGCAATCGGCAGACCATGGCCATCCCCGCCTATGAGCAGGTGGTCAAGGCCTCGCACAATTTCAACATGCTCGACGCCCGCGGCGTCATCTCGGTCACCGAGCGGCAGAGCTATATCCTGCGCATCCGCGACCTGGCCAAGGCCTGCGGCGAGGCCTGGCTGCAAACCGAAGGCGGCGGCGCCGCGTAAGCGGCCCCGAGCCCGCCACCCAGCCTATCGCTCATCACCACCCGGACAAGCCGGGCGGTGAAACAGCAAGTTGATGACAACGTCCGCCGTTGCCGGTCGCATCGCCCGCCTCAAGCCTCTGCGGCGGCCTTCACTTCGAGCACCGTCAGCATGTGCCGCTTGTCGGCGCGGTCGCGCCAGGTGATCGACTGGCCGGCGCGCAGGCCGATTAGCGCCGTACCGATCGGCGTCATCACCGAAATCCGCCCCGAGGCGATATCGGCTTCCGCCGGATAGACCAGCGTCACCGCCTGCTCGCCCGCTTCGGTGCGATAGGTCAGCTGCGAGCCCATGCGCACCACGTCGTCGGGCAGCTTGCCGTCCTCGACCACGCGGGCGCGGTCCAGCTCGTCGAGCAGGGTTTCGGCCAGCTCGGGCATGCGGTCGAGCCCGGCCCGGGCCAGCCGGCCCAGGGTCTGATGGTCCGTCGAGCGCAAGACGATGCGGGGCGACAGGTCGCGGGTGGGTTGGGTCATGATCAAATCCTTCCTGGCTCGCGGCGCGCATTGATCGCGCAAGTCCATGCGGGCAGATGGGTAAAAAGAGGGGGAGAACCGGAGCGCTGGTGGAGATGAAAAGAAGCCTGCCCTAAGCAGGCTCCAGCGCGAGCAAGCCTAGGGCTTCAATCCTGCAACGAGGAAGATGCGGTGATGGGAAAGGCTCGTGTTCATGTCTTGAAAGCTAGTGACGCCGCGCCAGAAGTCAAGCCCATCGCGCTGCCCCACCCGGCAAACCGTTGCGCGAGGCAGGCGAAACTGCCACTGTCCGGCCAATTGCACAGCGCCGTATCGGCGGGAGAAATGCGTCATGGAATGGGTTATTCTGGTAGCCGTCGTTGCCGTCGCCGGCTACGCCATCGTCATCTACAACGCGCTGGTGCGCCAGCGGCAGATGGTCAGCGAGGGCTGGAGCGGCATCGACGTGCAATTGAAGCGCCGCACCGACCTGATCCCCAATATGATGGAGACGGTGAAGGGCTATATGGGCCATGAGCGCGAAACGCTCGAAGCCGTGGTCAAGGCCCGCGCCGCCGCCACCAGCGCCGCCGCCGGCAACGGCCCCGAGGCCCGGGCCCGGGCCGAGGGCGAGCTGTCCAGCGCGCTGGGGCGCCTGCTTGCCATTGCCGAGGCCTATCCCGACCTCAAGGCCAACACCACGTTCCTCGAATTCCAGCAGACCCTGCGCGCCACCGAGGACGAGATCCAGATGGCCCGCCGCTATTACAATGGCGCGGTGCGCGACCTGAACATCCAGGTCGAATCCTTCCCCTCCAATCTTCTCGCCAATGCGTTCAAATTCTCCAAGGCCGAATATTTCGAGCTGGAGAACGAGGCCGAGCGTCAGGCGCCCAGCGTCAAGTTCTGATCGCCGCCATGTCGTTTCTCTCCCGGCTGCTGAGTGCCCTTCTGCTGCTTGCCGCGCTGGCCGCTCCGGCGCTGGCGCGCGAGGAAATCCGCGCGTTTTCCAGCGACGTCACGTTGCGCATCGATGGCTCGGTCCTCGTCACCGAAACCATTGATGTGCGGGCCGAGGGCATCGATATCCGCCGGGGCATCTATCGCGATATTCCCACCGTGCTGATCGGCAATTCGGGCAACAAGATCCGCGTCGGCCTCGTGGTCGAGAGCGTCACCCGGGCCGGCGCACCGGAAGATTACCGCGTCGAGCGCATGGGCAATTTCCAGCGCATCTGGATTGGCAGTTCCGAGCGCCTGCTGAGCCGGGGCGAACACCGCTATACGCTGAGCTATGTTATGGAGCGCATGGCGCGCCCCTTCGCCGACCATGACGAGCTCTATTGGAACGCCACCGGCAATTACTGGGACTTTCCGGTGCTCAAATCCATGGCGCGCGTCACCCTGCCGCAAGGCGCCGTGCTTTCCGATCTCGTCGCCTATACCGGCCTGCCCGGCTCCACCGAGCAGGCGGTGACGATCACCCGCAATTCCGACAATACCGCCACCTTCCGCACGGACCGCGCGCTGGGCCCGGGCGAGGGCATGACCTTTTCGGTCTCCTTCCAGAATGGCATCATCCATTATCCCGAGGGGCTGGATGCCGTGGCGCAATCGCTCTCGGACCTGCGCGAGATCTGGCTGCCGGTGCTCTGCGTGCTGGTCCTGCTCGCCTATAACTTCACCGCCTGGATGCGCGTCGGCCGCGATCCGCCCAAGGGCACCATCATTCCCCTGTTTTACCCGCCCAAGGATTTTTCCCCCGCGCTCACCCATTATGTCCACCATTGGGGCTTTGCCAAATCGGGCTGGACGGCGCTCACCGCGGCGATTTTCAATCTCGGCGTACGGGGCCTGGTTAGGGTCGACAACACGAAAGACAAACTCTCCGTCACCGCCACCGGCAGACAGCCCGCCGGCAGGCTGCCGGCCGGAGAACAGGCGCTGTTCTCCTATTTCGCCGATGAGGGCACGGTCCGCGTCGACAAGGACCATGGCGTGGCCCTGGCCCGGAAACGCGACGAATTCACCGCCGCCATCACCTCCGAAAACCGCCGCGTCTGGTTCAACCACAATTTGGGTTTCGCCGTCTTGAGCTTCGTCCTCGCCGCGCTGATGATGGTCGGCATGGTCGCGCTCGACATTCTCGAGCCGGTCTGGCTGTTCGGCGCCGCGGTCGGCGGCGTCTTCATCACCGTCATCGGCTCGGTTGTGTTCAGCGTCCTGCGTCAGCGCGGCTGGCAGCGCTTCCTCATCATCATTTTCGTCGGCTTCTTCGGCTTCAATTTCCTCGGCGGCTTGCTCGAAAGTTTTTCCGGCGTCACCATCAACACCGCCGCTATCGCCACCGCTTCGCTCGTCGCCATCAGCGCTATTTTCGCGGTGCTGATGCGCGCCCCCACCGTGCAGGGCCGCAAGGCGATGGACGAGATCGAGGGGTTCAAGCTCTATCTCGAAACGGCGGAAAAGAACCGGCTCAATATCGACAAGGAGCCGCCCATGACCATCGAGCGGTTCGAGCGCATCCTGCCCTATGCCATCGCCCTGGGCGTCGAAAAACCCTGGTCCGAGCATTTCGAGGGCGAGTTGGCGCGCAATGCCGTGTCCGACGCCACCGAGGGCGCCTACCAGCCCGTTTGGTATTCGGGCTCGCGCAATTTCTCATCGAGCTCGCTGTCGAACGCCATCAGCAGCGCCTCCTCCGGCATGGCGGCGGCGATGATCGCGGCGCAGCCGGTTCAGGCCAGCTCGTCGGGCTCTTCCGGGGGCGGGGGCGGCTTTTCGGGCGGCGGCGGCGGTGGCGGCGGTGGGGGCGGGTGGTAGGACCGCCCCAGCTGCAACGCCCGTTCGAGGCGGGGGCGAGGCGAGCTGAGGGCGGCCGGCCCCA
>JAHCJW010000202.1 GCA_026126125.1 Devosia sp. | reverse complement strand
TGTCTGGAATTCCGTTCAAATAAACCGCCTCGTCTTCGAGGCGAAAGTGGAACGCTCGGCCCTCTCAAGGGTTGACCTGGCGCCGCCAGACGCCATGCTGGGGCAGTTGTTTTCTTTGCCCCTCGGTCCATGACGCTTCTTCGCTCCTTCCTGCTGCTGCTCGTCCTTTGCGCTGTCCCGGCCCTGGCTCAGGAAAGCGCTGCCCCACCCTCTCCCAATGGCGATCAGGTGGCGCGCGAACTTATCGAAATTCTCGAAAACGACGCGGCCCGCGCGGCCCTGATCGAGCGGCTGAAACAGACAGCGCCCGCGGCAACGGAGGCTGCGCCGCAAGGCACGGTTGCGTTGACCGATCTCAGCATCGCCCGGCAATTGGCCGAATATACCCGGGGCGTCGCCGAAGGAGCCTCGGCGATGATGCGGGCGCTGGGCGGGGTTTTCGTCAATTTCCATCAGGCCTTTACCGGCGCGCTCACCGCCGACTATGAGGCGCTGCGCGCCCTGCTGCTCAATCTTGCCATCGTCGCGCTCGGCCTGTTTGGCAGTTTCTTCGTGCTGCGGCTGATCGCCAATCGTCTGCTGAGCCGCATAGCGGATCGGGTGGCGGCCCGTCGCGGGCTGGCCCGGCTCGGCACCATCGCCGTGGCGACGCTGATCGACGCCGGCACGGTGCTGCTCGCCTGGGCGCTGGGCTATGTGCTGGCGCTCAATGCCGGCAGCTTCCCCAATGGCCAGATGGGCATCAACCAGACGCTGCTGCTCAATGCCTTTCTCGTCGTCGAATTGAGCAAGCTGGCCATCCGCATCGTGCTGGCGCCGCGCTTCACCGCCCTGCGCCTGTTGCCGGTTTCGGACGACAACGCGGCCTATTGGTCGTTCTGGGCGGCGCGGATCATCTCGCTTCTGGGCTATACCTTCATGTTCGTCGCGCCCATGCTGGCGGCCAATATTTCTCCGGCCGCCGCTGCGGCGATCCAGGTGCTGGTCATGGTCACCGCCGTGACCATCGGCATCGTCATCGTCTTGCAGAACAAGGACGGCGTGCGCCTGTGGCTGTCCGAATTTTCGGCGCGGCGCGGCCATGATGGGCTCGGACGCCTTTTGGCCGCTATCGGCCAGCACTGGCACATGCTGGCCATCGCCTATCTTCTGGCGCTGCTGGTGGTCTGGTTTGCCAATCCCGACAAGGCTTTGCCGTTCATGCTGGGGGCGACGGCGCAATCGCTGATCGCCATCGCCGTCGGCTCGCTGATCGTGAGCTTCATCAGTCGCTTCATCAGCGTCGGCCTGCGCCTGCCCGAGGATGTGCGCCAACGGCTGCCGCTGCTCGAGGCGCGGCTTCAGGCCTTCGTACCGGGCGTGATGACGGTGGTGCGCTGGCTGGCCATCGCCGGCATCATCCTCGCCATCGGCCAGGCCTGGGCGCTGTTCAATTTCATCGAGTGGATCGCCAGCGAGGAAGGGCTGAACGTCACCGGCTCGATCGTCTCGGCGGCGCTGATCGTGCTGGTCGCCATCATCCTGCATGTGGTGGTGGCGTCCTGGATCGAATACCGGCTCAACACCAAGGTGGGCAAAGTGCCCACGGCCCGCGAAAAGACGCTGCTCAACCTGTTCAAGAACGCCTTCACCGTGGCCTTGGCCATTTTCGGGGTGATGCTGGCGCTGGCCCAGATCGGGGTCAATATCGCCCCGCTTCTCGCCGGTGCCGGTGTCGTCGGTCTCGCCATCGGTTTTGGCGCGCAGAAACTGGTGCAGGATATCATCACCGGTATCTTCATCCAGTTCGAGAACGTCATGAACGAAGGGGACGCGGTCGAGGTCGCCGGACGCGCCGGCGTGGTGGAAAAACTCACCATCCGCTCGGTCACCATTCGCGACATGAGCGGCACCATCCATCTCATTCCCTTTTCCTCGGTGGATCAGGTGTCCAATATGGTGCGCGGCTTCTCGTTTTATGTGGCCGAGGTCGAGGTCGCCTATGACAGCGATATCGAGGCGGTGAAGCAGGCTCTGCGCGACGCCTTCGAGGCGTTGATGGCCACCGATCATCGCGACGTCATTCTGGACGATCTCGACCTGCAGGGGCTGATCGCGCTGACGCCGGCCTCGATGAAATTGCGGGCCCGCATCAAGACGCTGGCCGGCAAGCAATGGGGGCCGGGCCGTTTCTATTCGGAGACGGTGAAGCGCCTTTTCGCTGAGCGCGGCATCAAAACGCCGACGCCGCGCGTCTCCTATGTTCCGAGCGTATCGGGGCAGATCGAGATCGATCCGGGCAAGGCCTGAGGCGCACGCTATCGTGATGGCAGACGCCGTCCATATCGCCATGCCTTAAGCTCATCTTAATTGGATGGGTTAAAATAGAGATACGCGATCCTTTTCGGGGGCGATGGGCGCGGGAGGGGGCTTGGCCGCCTCCACTACCGCTTGTGGCGCCGGGAAGTCATGCCCCTCGTGCCGCCATGACTGACCAGTGCATGCCGATCACGAGGCCAAGATGAACAAGGCTTTTTCCTTCATTCGCGTTATCCGGCGCCAACTGACCGCGGCGACGGTGCTGGCTGTGCTGGGGCTGGCGGCGCCGGGCGTGGCGCAGGCCAATAGCGCCAGTTTCGTGAGCGGCCTCTGGCCCGACGCGCAGGCGATGGGCGTCAGCCGCCAGGCGTTCGACGCTTCCTTCGCCAATTACGCGCCGATCGCGCAGGTCATGGAACTGACCCGCAAGCAACCCGAATTCACCCAGACCGTGCAGCAATATATCGAGCGGCGCATTACCGCTGCTCAGGCGAGCAAGGGCCAGGCCATGCGCGGGCAATGGGCGCAGACCCTGGCGGCCGCGCAGAACCGCTTCGGCGTGCAGCCCGAAATCGTGCTGGCCATCTGGGGTATGGAAACCAATTTCGGCGGCTTCATGGGCGGCAACAACACCATCCATGCCCTGGCGACGCTGACCGAGAACGGCTATCGCGCCGACTTCTTCCGCAAGGAATTGCTGACCGCCCTGCGTATTGTTTCCGATGGTCATGTGCAGCCCAAGGACATGGTCGGCTCCTGGGCCGGCGCCATGGGACATACCCAGTTCATGCCGACGAGCTTTGCCCGCTATGCCGTCGATTTCAACGGCGACGGGCGCAAGGATATCTGGAATTCCATTCCCGACGCCCTGGGCTCGACGGCCAATTACCTCAATGGCTTCGGCTGGCGCAATGGCGAGACCTGGGGCTATGAGGTCAAGCTTCCCAACGGTTTTGATTTCGCCGCCGCCCGGCAGCTCGAAAAGGCGCCGCTGAATCAGTGGCAGAGAATGGGTGTCGCCCGCGTCTCCGGCCGGCCGTTTCCGCGACCGGACGATCTGGGGCGGCTCTATATGCCGGCGGGCGCCAATGGGCCGGTCTTCCTGCTGCTGCCCAATTTCGACGTCATCAAGCGTTACAATAATTCGGACAGCTATGCGCTGGCGGTCGGGCATCTGGCCGACCGCATCATCGGCGGCGGCGGCTTTGCCACGCCCTGGCCCGCGGGCGACTATGCGCTGAGCAAGGCGCAGCGCACCGAGATGCAGGCCCTGCTCAACCGGGCCGGCTATGATGTGGGCACGCCGGACGGCGTGATCGGGCCACGGACCCGCGCCGCGGTGATGGCTTATCAGTCCCGTGTGGGCCTGCCGGCCGACGGACACGTCTCGGGCCTGCTGTTCGACCGGCTGAAACGGTGAACACCGAATGGCGCCGTTAACCTTTCGTTAATCACTCGGGCGCAGAGTTTTCCCGCTTAAGCCAGAGGGCAGGGTCAGCGACCCTGTGCGGCGCGCCTGCCCTCGCCCAAGCCGCCAATCCCCCGTCATAAAATCTCCGGCTTTGGCTGACATCCATGTTCAGTCATAGCCCCCTGATCCCAAGTTTGCTTCCATGATGTTTCTTCGCCGCATGCTGGTCGTGCTGAGCGCCATGCTCGTTCTCCCCCTCGCGCCGGCCCAGGCCCTGTCGCTGATGGACCCGTTCAACCTGCCCACGGCGATGGATGCGGGCACCGCCAAGGTCGGCGACGCAATTCCCTATGCGGATGGCCCAAGGCATCGGCTCGATGTCTATGCGCCCGAGCAGCGCGGAGCGCCGGCGCCCGTGGTGTTCTTCATCTATGGCGGCGGCTGGAACCGGGGCGAGCGCTCCGACTATCAGTTCGTCGGGCGGGCTTTGGCCTCGCGCGGCTTCGTCACCGTCATCGCCGATTATCGGCTGGTGCCGGAGGTGCGCTATCCCGCCTTTCTCGAGGATAATGCCAATGCCCTACGCTGGGTGCAGGACAATATCGCCAATTATGGCGGCGACCCGAACCGGCTGTTTCTCGCCGGGCACTCGGCTGGCGCCTATAATGCGGTGATGCTGGCGCTCGATCCGTCCTTCCGGCGCGAATACGGCGTCACCATGCCGATTCTGGCCGTGGGCGCCCTCTCGGGCCCCTATGATTTCTATCCTTTCGAATATGGCGAAGTGCGCGACGCTTTCGGGGCGGCGGCCAGTCCGGAAGGAACGCAGCCGATCAATCTGATCACTTCCGACGCGCCGCCCATGTATCTGGCGACCGGTACCACCGATCCGATCGTGCGCATGCAGAATACCGAGCGGTTCGCCCAGCGCCTGCGCGAACTGGGCGTGTGGGTGACCACGCAATATTACGATGGCTTCGGCCATATGGAGCCGGTGATCGCCATGGGCGCCTTGTGGCGCTGGCGCATGCCGGTGCTGGATGACATGGCCGGATTTTTCCAGCGTTTCGGCGCCTTCCCCAGCGGCGTGCCCTATGTCGCCGTGGCGCCCGACGCCCCCGAAATGCTGCCCGAGGCCATCGCGCCGATGGACCAGATCATCACCCAGCTCGACGCCATGTTCCAGACCATCGAGGAATAACGCCTCAAGGCGCAGAATCGGGTTAGGCTCCGGCATGGCCAATCATCTTCGCTATGCCGGCGCCGACCCGGATCTGCAACGCCGCGTGCTCATCGACATCGTGCGCTCCCAGCCGCATCTGATGCACATTCTCGAGGGCATGCAGGCGCTGGCGTTGCCCGATCCCCTGCTGGGCTCGGGCGCGATCTACAATACGGTCTGGAATGTGCTGACTGCGCGCGAGCCGCTCACCGGCATCAAGGATGCCGATGTCGTCTATTTCGACGCCGGCGATCTCAGCTACGAGGCCGAAGACGCGGTGATCCGCCGCGCGGCGGCCTATTTCGCCGCGTCGCCGCTGCCGGTCGAGGTGCGCAACCAGGCGCGGGTGCATTTGTGGTTTCCGCAAAAATTCGGCACCTCCTATCCGCAGTTGCAGTGCAGCGCCGACATGATGCTTAACTTTGCGTCGCGCACCCATGTGGTAGCGGTGCGGCTCGAGGACGATGGCGGCATGTCGGTGCATGCGCCCTTTGGGCTCGACGATATCTTCGCCTTTCGCGTCACCCCCAATGTGCGGCTCGACAATGCGCGCACCCATGCCGACAAGGCCGCCCGCGCGCTCGGCATCTGGCCGGAGCTGACCGTGGTGCCGTGGCCGGCT
>JAHCJW010000201.1 GCA_026126125.1 Devosia sp. | reverse complement strand
AATCTCCCATTTGCGGTGTCCGATCCTTGGAGTGCGAGATGGTTATGGACCGGGCCTCGGCCCAATATGACATCGAGAAGAAGTCCCTTTTGGTCGCCTATGTGCTGTGGGCGTTTCTGGGCTATGTCGGCGCGCACCGATTCTACCTCGGCCGTCCTTTCAGCGGCCTGCTGATGCTGGTGCTGTCAGGGGCGGTGCTGCTGCTCTCGCTGGTCAGTTTTGGCGTCTTGAGCTTCCTGTGGTTCATCGTCGGCCTGTGGTGGCTGATCGACGCCCTGCTCATTCCCGGCATTGCCGCCCGGCGCAACGGCGATATCGCCGACCGGGTGTTCGGCTCGCGCTAAAAATCAGAGTGGCGCCTCGGATTATCCGAAAACCGAAGTACACTTTTCGGTCCGAGGCTTTAAAGCGCGTGGCGATCTTTCAGATCAGCTCCCTGCGCTTTAACCCTTTGTTTTGGCGCATGTCTTTATCCCGAAACCGGGGCCACTTTCGGGAGACAGGCTTTAATCCAGCCCCGCCTGGGCCAGGACCTTTCTGAACAAGGTGGGCAAGGCCTCGCCCTTGAGCGCGCCCGGCTCGCTCCACCAGCCGCCCTCGAGTGCATCGGGCGGCACAAGGGCCGACCAGACTTCCAGCTCCAGCCGGAAATGGGTGAAGACATGCACCACCTGGCCCCGATGGCGCCAGTCCCCGACAAGGGGATAGGCCGGCTCGACCAGATCGGCAGCCCAAACGGAAGTGGGCACTTCGGTCATGCCGGCGAGCAGACCCTTATGGGGCCGGCTCTGGAGATAGACGTCGCCGTCCGCGTCCTGCATGACGAAAGCATGGCCGCGCCGCACCGGCTTTTCGGTCTTTTGCGGCTTGATCGGGTAGAGCGTCGGCGCGCCTGCGCGCATGGCGACGCAGCCGGGCTGGATGGGGCAGAGCATGCACAGAGCCGAGCGCGGAGCGCAAATGGTGGCACCCAGATCCATCATGGCCTGGGCGAAATCGCCCGCGCGCGCGGGAACCGACGCCTGAAGGGCGGCGCGCAATTGCGGCTTGGCGTCGCGCACCGGAACGGGCAGCGCGTAATAACGCGCAAGAACGCGGTCGAGATTGCCGTCGAGCACGGCGACCGGCTCATCAAAGCAGATGGCGGCAATGGCGGCGCTGGTATAGGCGCCGATGCCCGGAAGCGCTTCCAGACCCGCCGCGGTGGGCGGGAAAACGCCGGCGTGATCGCGCACCACGGCGACGGCGCAGGCATGAAGATTGCGCGCCCGCGCATAATAGCCGAGCCCCGCCCATTCGCGCAGCACCGAATCGAGCGGCGCGGCGGCCAGATCGAAAACCGTCGGCCACAGGCTGGTGAAGCGCAGAAAATAGGTTTTCACCGCCGCCACGGTGGTTTGCTGCAGCATGACCTCGCTGAGCCAGACCCGATAGGGATCGGGACGGATGCCGCGCTTGCGATCGGCCGGCGATATGCGCCAGGGCAAATCGCGCGCGTGATCGTCATACCAGGCGAGGATGGACTGGGCGTCTATCGGATGAGGATCGGAAAGGGGCATTGCATCCCGATACCCCTGCCCCGCCCGCGCGACAAGAGCCATGGTTCGCCGCTTTCGCCCTTGTCGTCCTCCCCTTCGCAAGGGTAGGTCAGGTAATGGCCGAAACCCCGCCCGAACCCAAACGCCGCAACAAGACGCTCAGCGTCGCCGATGTGCTCTCGGGCGCGCTCGACCCGGTATTGAAGAAACGCGGCTTTGCCACGCGCGATATCATCACGCATTGGCGGGCGATCGCGCCGCGGCCCTATGATGCGACCACCATGCCCGACAAGCTCGCCTGGCCGCGCCAGGCCGCGCACAGCCATGAAGGAGCCGTGCTCTATCTGCGCTGCGCCCCGGGGCAGGCGCTGTTCGCCCAGCATGACGCGCCCAATATCGCCGCCGCCATCAACCGCTATTTCGGCTATGTGCTGGTGAGCGAAGTGCGCCTCTCGGCCGAGCCGTTCACCCCCGGTTCAGGCGCGAAGGCGCAAAAACGCCCGCAACCGAGCCAGAGCGATATCGCAAAGGTCGGCGCGGCGATCGAAAAGGTCGAAGACGACGATTTGCGGGAAGCGTTGCGGGTCCTGGGCCTGGCGCTCTCCGGCAGATCGGATAGAAACAGCAAATAGAGTGTTCACCCCCAAGTGAATGCCATGCCCACTTGCCGACACGTTGGCCATGTGTAGTGTCGCCCAGAAGAAAAACCAGGAGCCTGAGACGTGAACTTCAATCGCCGTGAGACCCTTGTCCTTGCAGCCGCGGCATCCGCGCTGAGCCTTTGCGGTATTGTCGGCGCGCAGGCCGCCGAAGGCGACATGATCGACCAGGCCAAGCTGATGGCCCCGGCCGGCGGCATCGCCGACAAGGTGCTGGGCAGCGCCGATGCCCCGGTCACGGTCATCGAATATGCCTCGCCCACCTGCCCGCATTGCGCTACCTTCCACAACAGCGTCTATGAGCCGTTCAAGGCCGCCTATGTCGACACCGGCAAGGTGAAGTTCATCCTGCGCCCCTTCGTGCGCAATGTGCTCGACGCCGCTGTGTTCATGCTGGCGGAAGCGGCCGGCGAAGACAATTTCCACAATGTGATCTCGACCTATTTCCGCACCCAGACCATCTGGGGCACGTCCGACAAGCCGCGCGACGCCATTCTCGACATCGCCAAGCAGCTCGGCTTTACCCAGGAAAGTTTCGACGCGGCCTTGACGAATCAAGACCTGTTCACCGGGATGGAAGCGCAGCGCGACCAGGCGCTGAACGAATTCGGGCTGCAGGGCACGCCGACTTTCTATGTCAATGGCAAGCTACTTTCGGGGGACAAGACGCTCGACCAGCTCGCTGCCGAGATCGACCCGCTCGTGCCTGCCAATTTCGTGCCGACCAGCGCCGAGAGCGAAATCCCGGCCGGCGACACCATGGCTCCCGCCCCTGCGCAGCAGTAAGGAAGCCGCCTTGCCTTCTCCCCCGAGGGGAGAAGGTGGCCTCACGCGCCGGGTGAGGGGTTCAAGCTCGCCTTTCAAGCCGAAGGGTTTTCGCACCTCCCCTCCCCCCTCTCGCCTGAAGGGCGAGGGGACCAAGCAGCCGATTGAATCGTTCAGCGATTGGTCGGCGCCATGAAATTCAACCGCCTCAAGCTGCACGGCTTCAAGTCGTTTTGCGATGAAACCGTGCTGGTGATGGAGCCGGGGCTGACCGGCATTGTCGGCCCCAATGGCTGCGGCAAGTCCAACCTCGTCGAGGCCATGCGCTGGGCCATGGGCGAGAATTCCTACAAGGCCATGCGCGCCTCGGGCATGGACGACGTGATCTTTTCCGGCTCGGGCAACCGACCTGGGCGCAACAGCGCCGAAGTCACCCTGGTTCTCGACAATTCCGATCGCACCGCTCCGGCCGCGCTCAACACTGCCGACATTCTGGAAGTGACCCGCCGCATCGAGCGCGAGGCCGGCTCGGTCTATCGCGTCAATGGCAAGGAAGTGCGCGCGCGCGACGTGCAGTTGCTGTTCGCCGACGCCTCGACCGGGGCGCATTCGCCCGCCATGGTGCGGCAGGGGCAGATCGGGGAGCTGATCGCGGCCAAACCCACGGCCCGCCGGGCCCTGCTCGAGGAAGCGGCCGGGATTTCCGGCCTGCATTCGCGCCGCCGCGAGGCCGAGTTGCGCCTGCGCGCCGCCGAGCAGAATCTCGAGCGCGTGGACGACATCATCGCCCAGGTGGAAACCCAGCTCGAAACGCTCAAGCGCCAGGCGCGGCTGGCCATCCGCTATCGCGCGCTTTCAGGCGAGATCAGGCGGGCCGAGGCGACGCTGTTCCACCTTCGCTGGGTGGCGACCCGGGTGGCGGAAAAAGAGACCGAGGCGGCGCAGGCCGTGCTGATCCGCCAACTGGCGGACGCCACCCACGCCGAACATGAAGCGCAAAAGAAGGTGGAGGCCGGCGAAGCTGCCCTGGCACCGCTGCGAGAGCGGGAGGCGGTGACCGGCGCGGTGTTGCAGCGCTATCGCATCCTGCACGAGCAGCTGGCCGACGAGGCGCGCCGGCTGGACCAGCGCCGCGCCGAACTGGAAGACCGGCTGCGCCAGATTGCCGCCGATGGCGTGCGGGAGCGCGAACTGGTGGCCGAGAGCGAAGCGACGCTGGCCAGCTATGCCGAGGAGCAGGCAGCGCTCGAAGCCGAACAGGAAGAGGCGCAGGCCGAACAGGATGCGGCCGAAGACCTCGCGGAGGCAGCGCGCAGCGCCGCCACCGAGGCGGAAATGGAGTTGCGTCAAGCCAGCGAGATGCTGGCGCAGATGCGGGCGCGGCGGGACGAAGCCCTGCGGGCCGCGCAGGATGCCGAGCAGCGCCGCTCGCGATTGAGCCAGGAACTGGCCGGGGTCGAAGCCGATATGGCGCGCGTGGTGGCGACACTCGACGCCGACGCCGCCGTGGCCGACAGCCGCGCCGCGCTGGAGGCGGCACAGGAGCATGCCGAAAGCGCCGAGGCGGCCGCCCTTGCCGCGGAAGAAGCCGCCCTCGATGCGCAGGGACGGCTGGACGAGGCCCGACCGCGCCTTGCCGAACTCGACGCCCTGGTAACGCGGCTCGAGGCGGAGGCGTCGACGCTGGGGAAAATGCTCAATGTCGGCGCGAGCCTGTGGCCGGCCATCGTCGATGAACTGCGGGTGGAGCCCGGCTATGAAACGGCGCTGGGCGCGGCGCTGGGCGACGATCTCGAAGCCTCTTCAGATGCCGGCGCACCGCTGCATTGGTCGGTGGCCATCGAAGGATATGACGACCCGCCCCTGCCCCAGGGCGCGGAGCCGCTGTCGCGCTATGTGGTGGGCACGCCGCTGCTGAAGCGCCGGCTGGATCAGATCGGCCTCGTGGACGTAGCGGACGGCCCGGGCCTGATGCAGGCCCTCTGGCCGGGCCAGCGCCTCGTGACCCTGGAAGGGGCCTTGTGGCGCTGGGACGGGCTCGTCGCGGCAGCCGACGCGCCGACGGCGGCGGCGCAGCGGCTGGCGCAACGCAACCGGCTCGCCGAACTCGATGAGGAAATCGCCCGCGCCAAGGCCGAGCGCAATGGCTGGCGGCGCGATGTCGAGGGTTTGTCGCGCCTTCTCGATGAGGCACGGCAGGAAGAGCGCGGAAGGCGCGAGGCCTGGCGCGCGGCGCAGCACGCCATTGCCGGCGCGCAAGCCGCGCTCGACACCGCCCAAAGCGCGCTGGGGGATCTGGCGACCCGCCGCTCGGCGCTAGAGGAAGCCAGGAGCCGTATTGTCGCCAGTCTCGAAGAAGCCGAAGACCGGCGCGCCGCAGCCGAAGACGCCCTGGCCGAAGCGGAGGAGGCAGGCGAGCTGGCCGCCCGCGCCGAGGCTGGGCAACGCCGCCTGAGCCGGCTGCGCGACGAGGCCGAGCAGGCGCGCGCCCGGCTGACCACTGTGGCGGCGGCGGCGCGCATCCGCCAATCGCGCCTCGATCAGTTGCAGCGCGACGGCGCGGCCTGGCGCCGGCGCTTCGAGAGCGCGGCCAGCCATCTGGCCACGCTCGACCAGCGCATGGCCGATGTCGAAGCGCAGATCCACCAATTGGTCGAG
The DNA here is from genome assembly GCA_026126125.1 of Devosia sp. Taxonomy (GTDB): domain Bacteria; phylum Pseudomonadota; class Alphaproteobacteria; order Rhizobiales; family Devosiaceae; genus Devosia. The sequence goes on along the minus strand of JAHCJW010000201.1, from coordinate 80 downwards.
GCGCCCGATGGCTTTGCCGACCGGCGCGCCCAGCTTGAAGAGCAGATAGAGGAAGCGGCGGACGCCCATCGCGAGGCGGG
>JAHCJW010000200.1 GCA_026126125.1 Devosia sp. | reverse complement strand
TGGCGCCGTTTCCATCGGTGGGGCGGAGCGTTGCTATTTCTTGACCGGTCCTTGCTGAATCGGAAGTACTTTTTTTGCCAGAATACGCTAGCTTCCCGATCGGCCTGCGCCGCCTCGCCCGAAACCCTATTGCGGCAAAGCGCGATATAACCCTTTGCCGGCGCTGGATTTCAGCTCCATACACCCCACGACGTTGAGATTGCGATGACCCTGTACTCGGATTACCTGGCTGAAATCGAAAGCAGAAAAGAACAGGGGCTTGCTCCCAAGCCGATCGATGCGGGCGGTCTCACCGGTGAAATCATCGCGCTGATCAGCGATGCGGGCAATGCGCACCGCGCCGACGCGCTCAAATTCTTCATCTACAATACCCTTCCCGGCACGACGAGCGCCGCTGGGGTGAAGGCTGCGTTTCTCAAGCAGATTATCCTGGGTGAATCGGTCGTCCCCGAGATCACGCCCGATTTCGCCCTCGAGCTGCTCTCGCACATGAAGGGCGGCCCCTCGGTCGCCGTGCTGCTCGATATCGCGCTGGGCGATGATGCCGCCATGGCGACGAAAGCCGGCGACGTGCTCAAGACCCAGGTCTTCCTCTACGACGCCGACCTGTTCCGCCTGCGCGACGCCTACAAGGCCGGCAATGCCGTGGCCAGGGGCGTGCTGGAAAGCTATGCCAAGGCAGAGTTCTTCACCAAGCTCCCCGCCGTCGAAGACGAAATCAAGATCGTCACCTATATCGCCGCCGAAGGCGATATCTCGACCGACCTGCTTTCGCCCGGCAACCAGGCGCATTCCCGCGCCGACCGCGAACTGCATGGCAAATGCATGATTTCGCCCGAGGCCCAGCAGGAAATCGTCGCGCTGCAGCAGCAGCACCCCGACAAGCGCGTCATGATGATCGCCGAAAAGGGCACGATGGGCGTGGGGTCCTCGCGCATGTCCGGCGTCAACAATGTGGCGCTGTGGACCGGCAAGCAGTCGAGCCCCTATGTCCCCTTCGTCAATTATGCGCCCATCGTTGCCGGCACCAACGGCATCTCGCCGATCTTCGCCACAACCGTGGACGTGACCGGCGGCATCGGCATCAACCTCAAGAACTGGGTGAAAAAGCTCGACGACGAGGGCAAGCCGATCCTGAACAATGAAGGCAATCCCATTCTCGAGCAGAAATATTCTGTCGAGACCGGCACCGTCCTCAAGATCGACGCCAAGACCAAGACCCTGCGCGACGAGAGCGGCAAGGAGCTGGTCGATATCGCGGCGGCCTTCACGCCGCAAAAGATCGAGTTCATGAAGGCGGGCAGCTCCTATGCCATCGTCTTCGGCAAGAAGCTGCAGACCTTCGCCGCCGAGACGCTCGGGGTCGAAGCCACGCCGGTCTTCGCGCCGAACAAGGAAATCTCGGTGGCGGAGCAGGGCCTGACCGCGGTCGAAAAGATCTTCAACCGCAACGCCGTCGGCGTCACCCCGGGCAAGGTGCTGCATGCCGGCTCGGACGTGCGCGTCAAGGTCAACATCGTCGGCTCGCAGGACACCACCGGCCTGATGACCGCCCAGGAGCTGGAGGCGATGGCGGCCACCGTCATTTCGCCGCTGGTCGATGGCGCCTATCAGTCCGGCTGTCACACGGCTTCGGTTTGGGACAAGAAGGCGCAGGCCAATATTCCCAAGCTCATGGCCTTCATGAACAATTTCGGCGTGATCACTGCCCGCGACCCCAAGGGCGGCTATCACGCGATGACCGACGTGATCCACAAGGTGCTCAACGACATCACCGTGGATGACTGGGACATCATCATCGGCGGCGACTCGCACACCCGCATGTCCAAGGGCGTGGCCTTCGGCGCCGACTCGGGCACCGTGGCGCTGGCCCTGGCCACCGGGGAAGCCACCATGCCGATCCCGCAATCGGTCAAGGTGACCTTCAAGGGCACCATGCAGCCGCATATGGACTTCCGCGACGTGGTGCACGCCACCCAGGCGCAGATGCTCAAGCAGCATGGCGACAACGTCTTCCAGGGCCGGATCATCGAGGTGCATATCGGCACGCTGCTGGCCGACCAGGCCTTCACCTTCACCGACTGGACGGCCGAAATGAAGGCAAAGGCGTCGATCTGTATTTCCGAGGACGAGACGCTGATCGCCTCGCTTGAAATCGCCAAGTCGCGCATGCAGATCATGATCGACAAGGGCATGGACAACGCCGCCCAGACGATCAAGGGCCTGATCGCCAAGGCGGATCGGCGCATCGCCGAAATCCGCTCGGGCGAGAAGCCGGCCCTCAAGCCCGACGCCAATGCGAAATATTTCGCCGAAGTTGTGGTCGATCTCGACCTGATCGACGAACCGATGATCGCCGATCCGGACGTCAACAATTCCGACGTTTCGCGCCGCTATACCCACGACACCATCCGCCCGGTCTCCTATTACGGCGGCACTAAGAAGGTCGATCTGGGGTTTGTCGGCTCGTGCATGGTGCACAAGGGCGACATGAAGATCGTCGCCCAGATGCTCAAGAATATCGAGAAGGCGGAAGGCAAGGTCGAATTCAAGGCGCCGCTCGTCGTCGCCGCGCCGACCTACAATATCATCGACGAGCTCAAGCAGGAGGGCGACTGGGAAATCCTGCAGAAATATTCCGGCTTCGAGTTCGACGATCTGGCGCCCAAGAGCACTGCGCGCACGGAATATGAGAATATTCTCTATCTCGAGCGTCCGGGCTGCAATCTGTGCATGGGCAACCAGGAAAAGGCCGAAAAGGGTGACACGGTCCTGGCCACCTCGACCCGCCTCTTCCAGGGCCGCGTCGTCGAGGATACGGCCGAGAAGAAGGGGGAATCGCTGCTCGCTTCGACCCCGGTCGTGGTGCTCTCGGCCATTCTCGGCCGCACGCCGAGCACCGAGGAATACAAGGTCGCCGTCGAGGGCATCGACCTGACCAAGTTCGCGCCGCCGCAAACCACGCCGCTCGACTCCAAGTCGGTCCATTATTGAGAGGGCGGGCAAAACATCGGAAGTGAAGCGCATCGGGAAAAACCAGACATCGCGATGCGCTTCAAGCGGACCAGCAAACGGACCCGCAATGCGGGCCTGTTCCGCTGGGCCGGCCGGCCCTCATGGATAGGCGCCGGCAAAACATCGACAACGCCAGGTCGTCGTTTTGCGGGTCGATAGGTGAAAAAGACCCGTTCGGTTGCAAGCTGATCCCATCCAGCCTGGTCTTCACGCCAAGAGCGGCCGCTCTACTCGCTTGTTTACACATCGGATTATCCGAAAAACCGTGCGTTCACGTTTCGGTATATCTTCGATCCCTTGGCCTCAATTGTTGGAGGCTGATCAGCCGCGGCCCCAGGCTTCCAGTTGGCTGAGGGCCGGGAAGGGCGAGGGGTCTTCCGCCTTGATCAGGCTATGCAGCCGCAGCCATTCCACGCGGCGCGGGGCGATCTCGAAGCGTTGGGCAGTGCCGGTCTTTTGCAGGGAAATGGTGAGTTCGGAGCCATCCGAAAAGCTGATGCCGGCCTCTTTCCACCAGGCGTCGTGCGGAAAGTCGGCGCGCAGATAGAGGCTGATGGCGTCGATTTCGACCGGCCGGCCGAAGGCGATGGAAAGTTCCGCCTGCGGGTCCTGGTTGATGCCCCAGCTCGTATAGGGCCAGAAGCCGTGATTGGTATTGGCCTTTTCCCCATCCATGGCATTGCGGGCGGCAAAGACCGCCTCGCCGCGGGTTTCGACATTGGCCCAGCCATGCGGATAGAGCGTCAGATTAGCATGGTGATCGAAGGGATTGAGGGCGAGATTGCGATAGGCCGCGATTTCTTCGGGCCGGGCGAGACGCGCCCAAAGCCGGTGACGCTGACCGAAAAAGGCGCGCGGCGAATACGTCATGGCCGTGGCGCCGAAAGGCACGGGCAGCGCGAAGCGTGGCTCCTTGAGATAGACAATCGACGGAAGTAACCCGTCGTCGAGACCAAGCACAAGATGGGTGTCGGGCGTGGCGCAGGTGAGGACGATCTGGTCGCCCTCGGCATAGACCGGCTCATGGATAAGGAAAACCTCGTCGCCATTGGGCGAGGCGGCCAGGATTTCGCCCTGATGATTGGCGATCTGCAATTGGATGGGCATGGGCGGTCCTAGATAATGTCCAATATGAGTTCAGGCTCCGTCAGCGGAACCAGTATGCGGTAGAGTGTTGCGGGCCATGAGGTGCGCAGGCGGGGATCGTCCACGGCGATCTCCTCCAGTGCCATGGTTCCGGCCCCGGTTAGCGTGATCTCGGCGAGACCGGGCAGTACGATGCGGCCAGGATGCAGTTCAGGCCGGGTTTCGACCATAAGCGACAATGTGGCGGGCTGGGAGCCGGCAAAACTGTCGGCGATGCGGATGCTGCGTCCCTTTTTCAGCGTGACGGTGCGGCGATAGTGCTGCACGCCCGCTTCGGGCGGATAGGCTTCGGCCAGGTCGAAGCTGATGCGCGCCTCGTCGGCGGTGAAGGCGGTTTGGACCGCGGCGGCGGCATAAGCCTTTCCGTCCTTCTGCTCGATGCCGGCGAAGCTGGGCAGGTTGTGGAAGGTCGAGCGCATGGTCCAGATTTCGTAGCGCCGGGACGAGAAGGTCTTGGCCGTATAGCTTTCGACGCCGACATCGATGAGGAGAGGCCGCCCGTCCTTGTAAAGGGTGACGCTGCCGATGTCGTTGTGATTGTGGTCGACGCCATTATGGCCAGCGGCGACGGCGAGGGCGAAACGGCTGTCGCGGGCGATGAAAAGACCGATATCGGGATAGAAGTGATCTTGCGCGCGCACGCCCTCGCCCTGGTGGTTCTGCATCTGCTGTGCGGCAAATGCCGCCTGGACGCGGTAGGCGAGATTGCTTTCCTTGGAGAGATCGGGCCCACCGGTGCGACGCCAGTCGGCGGCGGCAAAATCCAACAGCAGTGCCGAGCCGGTGGCGCGGCCGAAGAGGAATTCGCGGGCGCCGTTTCCTTCCAGCTTTGCCGCGCTATCGCCGAAATTGAAGTAATAAGACCCGCTCACATGCATATGCGAGATATAGTCCGCCATGTTCCTTAGCTTGGGCTCGCTCCAGAGCGGGGCGAAAGCGTCCGGCGCCACCTGCGCCATGGTGTCGAGTGCGTTGAACAGGCAGAGGCCGGCATGGCGGTAATAGGCCGCGCCTTCCTCGCAGCCGCCATCGTCGCCATAATCCTTGACGAAGGCGTCGAGGCTGTTGGCAGCCTGGGTCAGAACGGCGCGGCGCGTCTCCTGGCCGGTGGGGAGGCAGAAGCAGGCCCAGAGCAGGTTTTGCGTACACCAGGCGGTCCAATTGTTCATCCGCTCGTCGCCATTGCCCATCCACCAGAAATGCGTGGTGAGATAGGGGCGGATAACCCGTGTCTCGACCTCGCGGTCGATCCGGTGCCCGATTTCCGGGGCGAGTTGATCGAGCACCGGGCCGAGCAGCGCCGCGATGACTGCAAGCTGGGCAGCGGTTTCGGCCGCGAAGAGATCGACGATGGGACGGCTTGAATCCGGCAGGGCGCCGCGCTTGCCGCCGCGCGTATAGGAATTGTGCGCGGGCAATTGCCAGCCGCTTTCCTCGCAGATGGAAAAGACGCCATCGGTAATGGCATCGATGAAGCGTCCGCCTGCTTCGACGCATTCGGCCAGCACCAGCGCATTGAGCAGGCGGCGGCGGGTGAAATAGCG